>NZ_QGGI01000001.1:0-54762 GCF_003148465.1 Oceanotoga teriensis | reverse complement strand
CTAAATTTTGAATTAAAAGAAAAGTTACATTCTAATAGTGGAGTATTTATAGAGATATTATGAGTTTTTTTAATATATTTCTTTGAAACTTTTTTTTTGATTAATTTTCCAGAGAAGTATTTTTTTATATTGTTCATTAATTCTTTTTTAGTACCTCTATGTTCTATTTTTAATGACCTACATATTTTTGATAATTCATCCCTATACCAATAATATTTATTGAAATTTTCAAATGAGGTTATATCTTCAAACTTTGGTCTATTTTCCATTTTTTCACACCCATAACATAATATAATAATTATTCAATTTTTTTTATTAGACTTTTTTATTTTCAATTAATTCTGTTTTACTTAATTTGTCAAATATTGTTATTTGATTACTATATCCCTATACCAAGTTGGAATAGGATTCTGCATATTGTTATACCAATTCATAATATTCTTTGCTTGATTAAGCATAGTATTTACTTCACTTTCTCCAAATTTAATAGCCCATGGTATAGAAGAAAGCGTATTACTGCTAATGTATAATGCAAGTAATTTCCAAAATTTAAACGGTACTTTGTTATCAAAATAACCATTTATAATTCCTGATGCAAACATAGGAGAAATTTGAACACAAAATACGATACGATTAAATTCTTCCCAAGGATCACCAAAATCATAACGGTCAAAATCTATAATAACAATCTTATTCTTTTCAATCATCATATTACCAATATGATAATCTCCGTGTTGAAAGGTTTGTGGCCTGTTTGCAAGCAAATGACGGTTAGAATTCATATAAGAAATCATATCTTTTGCACCATCAAATTTAATATGGCATTCATTGTACATTTTGATTTTACTATCCATTTTTGCATTAAATCGAAATTCCCAATCAGGATGATTCTTTGGAGCTGGAATGGAATGAATTATTTTAAGCATTTTACCTGCTTCAAGACCATAATAATACTGCTCAGAATTAGTAAGATGAGGAATAATTTCTTCAGCATCTTTACCATCAATCCAAGTTTGAAGGATGTAAATACCTTCTTTACACTTTCCTAACTCCACAGGTTTACACATAGAAACATCTAAAGATGCTAGCTGTTTTTGTATACGAAACATATTTTCACGATTAGCACTTTTTTCTTTTGGAGTAATTCTTAGTAAGTATTTTATACCATCATCAGTTATAACACAGTACTTCTTATCACCTGACCAACCTTTATTGATGACTTTTTTCGAAATAAATTTGTATGGAGGAATTATTTCTATATCGCTTTTATAATATTGTTCCTGAAAATGTAATATTTTTTTAATTTCTGTTTTAGTGAAATTTATTCCTTCAGGTGCAGCTACAAGTTTATCTTCTATATCGTTATGACGATGAATAATGCCTATAATACGAGCTATATAATTTTTTACGGGATTATCTATACCAAGAAGATAAACATCTAATTCTTCACCATCTCCACCTAAAACACCTGGAATATATCCATAATTTACAGGATATATGAGATCTGAGTATTTAGGATGAGAACTGCCTATAGGTCGATCAATTTTAATTTCAACTGTTTTTCCAAGATAATAATTAACAAGAGCTTTTCTTAAAGTATAAACAATGAAATCATTTTTCCTTCTCAAATATTCTTCTCTACATTTGTCAGAGTGTATAGTTTCTACAAGTGATAATTTCAAATTTTCATAAGCTTTAGCTACCTTTGGCATTTTATTTAAATAATCTCTAAAATTAATGTAGTTTATCCATTCCATACTATCTTTTAAAACAATATGAATAAAATGTGTTTGTAGATCACCAGTACCATCATAATAACTACCACAGGCAAAAAGAAGTTGGCCTTTCAAATTTGCATTAGGTCTATAATAAAATCCATAATTAATGAATTCTTTTTCTAAAGCAAGAACATCTTTAAAATTATCTACTGCAACTGCAATATCAATTATTGGCTTAGCTTTTATTGTAAAAACAGATGTGCTGCCCACATGTTGAATATCACTTGCAACAGAACCTAAAATCTTATTCAAACGAGAAATTGTTCTTTGAGCTTCAATTTCCCATTCTTTTTCATGGTTGAACAGTTTTACTGTTCCTCTTTTTAAACCTATCATTTTTTGCACCTCAAAAGAAATTAATTTTTATAATCATTTTATCCATTCAATCATACTACATTTGAGAGTTTATATGTTCCTATTTTATAAAAATTTATATTTGTGTATTTGATTTATGATAAAAAACTTGCTTATGACGTAACGTTATAACTTATAATATGAATAAGGAGGTAATGATAATGGAAAAACATAGAATTATACCAAAAGAATATATGACAGTGAGCGAAATTGCAAAGAAAATGAGAGTAACTGTTCGTACGTTGCAATACTATGATAAAGAAGGTTTTTTTTCTCCATCTGTTAAAAGTGATGGAGGACGTAGGTTATATACTAACAAGGATTTAGTTAGACTTCATCAGATTTTATCTTTAAAACATCTCGGTTTTTCATTAAAAAACATAAAAAATAAAATTATGTCACTAGATACTCCAGATAATGTTGCTATAATATTAACTGAACAGGCTGCTGATATTAAAAGGAAAATACAAGATCTTTCAAAAGCATATGAAGAAATTAAATTATTAAAAGCAGAGGTATTACAAATACAATCGGTAGATTTTAAAAAATATGCGAGTATTATTGTTAATCTACAAATGGGAAATAAATTTTACGGACTTATAAAGCATTTTGATGAAGAAACACTTAACCATCTTTACAAAAAGTTTGATATGGAAAGTGGTACAGCCTTTATGAATCAATTTATAGATTTAAACAATAAAACACAAGAATTGCAAAAAAATAATGTATCTCCAGATAGTAAAGAAGGTCAATTACTTGCGAAAGATTTTTGGAAAATGATTATGGATTTTACGGATGGAGATATGAGTATATTTTCAAAGCTTATGGAAATTGGAAACATAAATAAAAATGCAATTGAAAGTGGGGAAAAACAAATGATTGATATGACATATATTGAAAAAGCGTTAGATGTTTATTTAACTAAATTAGGAATTAATCCATTTATAGAGAAAACAAAATGAATATTGCAATGACAATTGATAATTTACAAAAAAACTACGGTAATCATACTGTGTTAAAAGGAATTAGTTTTGATGTAAAAAAAGGCGAAGTTTTTGCCATACTTGGTGTGAATGGTGCTGGAAAAACAACAACTCTTGAATGTATTGAAGGGTTACGTAAGTATGATCAAGGGGTTATTACTATAAATGGAAAAATGGGTATTCAACTGCAATCATCTTCTTTGCCAGAACATATTAAACCAATGGAAGCTGTACAACTTTTTGCAAAATGGAACAAAGTCAAAATTGATCAAGTAATGTTAACAACTCTTTGTATTGACAAACTTGCAAAACAACAATATTTTCAGCTTTCTACAGGTCAAAAACGTCGCTTGCATCTTGCACTTGCATTAATAAGCAATCCAGATATTTTATTTCTTGATGAACCAACAGCAGGTCTTGATGTAGAGGCTAGAATATCACTCCATGCACAAATTCGCAAATTAAAAGATCGGGGTAAAACGATCATCTTGACAAGTCATGATATGGCAGAAGTTGAAATTCTATGTGACAGAATTGCTATTTTGAACAACGGAAATATAGTATTTTTAGGTACATTCGAAGAATTAAGGAAAAAGATTGGGAAACATTATTCCATTAAAATTGAAACTAATCAAGGAAATGATATTGTTGAAACTGATAATGTTTCAGATACACTCTTGAAACTGCTTGAAAACTATAAACAAAAAGGAATTTTGGTATTGGATATAACAATAAGTCGTGGAACACTAGAACAGCACTTTATAGAGCTTGCAAGGAGGAATTTATAATGAGAGCTTTTTTATATGGAGTAGTATTACAATGGAAGCTAGATATTCGAAGTAATACATCGCTTGTTACCTGTTACTTAGTGCCACTTTTATTTTTTGCCATCATGGGTGGTATTTTTACCTCTATAGTTCCAACAATGAAAAATACTCTAATTCAAACTATGACTGTTATGGGTGTATCTATGGGAGCAATAATTGGATTGCCTCCCACCATCTTAGAAACATATGGAAGCGATATAAAAAAAGTCTATCGAGCAAATGGCGTTCCATTATATTTGGGTGTAGCAACTATGTTTATTTCTACATTTATTAATTTGATGATAATGTCTATCCTCATATTTTTGATTGCTCCTATTGTTTTTGATGCAATATTGCCCACAAATATTCCATTTTATTTTCTTGGACTGGCAATTCTTATTATAGTTTCTTTAAGCATTGCAATTGTGTTAGGTTTGTTAGTAAAAAAACAAGCAAAACTAACTATGTTTTCGCAAATTATATTTTTGCCATCTATAATGCTTTCAGGTATTATGTTTCCAGTCAACTTATTGCCAAAACCTCTTGAAATAATTGGAAAAGTATTTCCTGCTACATGGGGCTATAAATTGATGTTGAATAGCGAGTTTCAGATTGAAAATTTATTGGTCTTGATTATCGTTTTTATTATTGCAATACTTTCTATTATTTTTTTACTCAAAAAACAAGTTCAAGAGTGAAAATGAATATTTTACAACAACAATAATTGGTCTCAAAATGACCTTTGTAGTATTCATTTTAAGGGGAATTATTATTGGAACGAATTTTATATACTTTGCTATGCCAATCGTTGAATTTAATTTTAATGGTTAAGTATACCCACTATATTATAATAATGAAATACAATGTGTTTAATATTCTTGAGTATTTCAGAATATTAATTAAATAAAATAGGCAATAATTTTTTCTATTATTCTGTTAAGGTTAAAATAATTTTTTCTCTTCTGAAATATTTATGCCAAGGTTTTTCGCCATATTAGATTGCTTAAAAGGATTTATTTTTTTCACTATTCCATTATGTTTAAAAAATGAACCTGTATTTTTGAACCAAAATGTTATATTTGCTTTTATGCACTGTTTACGGATATTAAGTACCCAATCATAATCACATTCGCGAGCTTCTCGGCCTGTTTCACCACCAACTGTAACATGCTCTACTCCATGAAGATAGGATGTTAGATCTATTGCTTCTAAGATCGGAGCGCATGCAATAAAACGGTGCTTTATCGGATAAGATAAAAATAATGGAAGTCTATAATCAGCCAGCATTTGATTTTCAACAGTACAACCAATATTTACATTGTCATATCCAGTATCCCAATCTGATGGAAGTGATACAAGAAAACGGTCAATTCGTTTTGTCAAAATTAAAAATTCTATATCTGTTCTTTCCCTGATGATAGCCCAAACTTCTTTACGCCATTCATCTGCTTCAGAAAGAAAAAAATCAGTTGCAAAACATGTTGCAAGAACTTTGTTTCCTTTAATTTTGTATTCCCCTTTGGTATCTTTTTTTATGGGCCAATCAAATTTATCTGTTCTTTTTATGATATTTTGACCATATCGTTTTGCATGAGGTCCATAAAAATAACAATATGTGCACCCATCACTAATTTTGTAACAACCTGTCCATGGTTCCCAATTCATTGAGAACTCCTCCTTATTTAGTGAATTTTGTGGTGTCTATTTAGAATCAGTTTTTTATTTGCTTTTTCATCCAAATTCTTATAAGTTATTATTTACCTCAAAATATTTATAATAGCAAATCTATAATTAGTGTAAATAATCATTTTCTATCGCAATTGTTTATGATAATCTAAGAATTCAAATATATATTACCCCCAGATATTTAAAAAGAACAATGAGTTTAATCCCATGATGACAATACCTACTGCTATGAAAAAAGTATGTACATTTTCTCCCCATAAACTTTTGCTTCTATCGACAAGGGTTTTGTATATGATAAATTTACTTTTTTTAATTGATGATACAAATAGAAAAAGACCAATTAATAACATCAAACTTCCCATAAAATATTCATAATGTTCCTCCTTTAGTTCAAATTTACATATGTATTTTTAATGATTTTTTAGTATTACTGTCTGTTTTTCAAGTTGCAAAGAATAAAGCTACATTAAAATCATTCGTTATATCAAATCAATTAGTCTCTAAGCAATAGAGCCAAGGCATCAAAAAAAACCGTTCCATATTTCTTGGCCAAATTCTATATATAATTAAAAGAATGAAAAAATAATCCAAATTCTTCAATTTGCATATCTGTAACTATTTTATAAATTTACTTTTCTTAATAGGTATGCTGGTCAGGTATAGCTTGTTTTTTCAACGATAATGAGGAATTATTATTATTGGAACAAATTTTATATACTTTGCTATGCCAATCGTTGAATTTAATTTTAATGGTTAAGTATACCCACTATATTATAACAATGAAATACAATGTGTTTAATATTCTTATCATTATTTTTACAAAGTGTCCATCATAATCTATTGAAAAAAGTAAGTAGTTTTTTCTCATCAGTAGAGTATATATATTTCTTAGTTGACTTTAAATTTTTATCAATTGATATGAAAATAATATTATTTTCATATTTTATTTCTTCAATTTTTTCAATCACTTTTTTTGATAATTCTTTTTCAGACATAAGTAAATCTCTTTTCAAAACTGAATAATATTGAATTTTAATTCAATAATGGATTTAGAACCATTCAGGGATTTACAAGGCTTACTTTCCAATGCTACAAAAAACATCAATTAAATTGCGAAGCAAGTAAATTCGACCGATGTAATCTATAAAGATGATATAAATGACAGGAAAATGCTCATACTCAATTTTTAAGAAAACGAAATGATTCAGGAACAAATAGGATTATCCTTGCAAGACATCTCATTCAGTCCTTTTTGCCTGGAGAAACAAGTTCTGAAATGGCACATCAAATTGGTATTGAACTTTGTAAAAAGATATTAAAAGATGAGTACGAATTTGTCTTATCTACACACATAGATAAAGGATATATCCACAACCATATTAATGTAAATATGGTAACGGGCAAGTGCTATCAATCTAATAAAAAGAGCTATCATCAAATACGTATCAAAGTGATAAGCTATGCAAAGAAAACAACCTTTCTGTTATTGATGAATTTTATGAAGCTTATAAGAAAAAGTGCAAGGTTAGTGGAAAGTCATGGTATGAAAATGAACAGTCTAAGAAAGGTACTTCTTGGAAAAGCAAACTTCAATTTGACATTGATCGTTTGATAAAACAGTCTAATGATTGGGAAGAATTTCTAAAGAAGATGGCGGAACTTGGTTATGAAATAAAGTATGGAAAACATATAGCCTTTAAGCCAAAAGATAAGCAGAGATTTACAAGGGCTAAGACGATTGGTGAAGATTATACCGAAGAAAAATTAAAAGAGCGTATTACAGAAAATCAAGTTATTAAAACCCCTCCTGTCAAAAAACGAATCGGAAATGTCATAATATGAATACTAATGCCAAAGTGAAAGAGAACAAAGGTTATGAGTATTGGACAACCAAGCATAACTTAAACACAATGGCTGAGTCCGTTGTTTTTATAAGAGAACATGGCATTAAATCTGTTAAGCAAACTTGATGAATACATTCAAAAAACTGCTGAAGAAAGACAGAACTTACAAGATAAAATCAAAGAAATTGACAAGGATATGCAGCTACTTTCTGATACAATGGAGCAGGTTCATACTGTTAAAAAATATCGAGCCTATTACAAAGAATGTAAATCAAATCCTTCCGATAAGGCATTTTTTGAGGAACATAAGGTTGAAATCACACGCTACGAAACAGCTCTTGTAAAACTGAAAAAGTCCTATTTAAAGCTGCCTGATTCAAAGAATATTTTAGATAAACTTGATAAATTGCAAGAAAAAAAGAATACCCTTATGCAAAAGTATTTTTCCTCAAAATCTACTATGAACGAGCTTTATCAAATACGAAAGAACTATGGAATTTACATGGGTAAGGAGATGGAGAGATAGCTCCATCTCCTTATTATTTTTAATGTCTTTCTAGTGCAGCCCCATTTAGCCAGTTCCTTAGAGAAGCGTATATACTACTATCGTCTTGATCTATAACCCAGAACTCATAAGTACTCTTTCTACTTATTTTTTCATATTCTATGTATGGATAAAGACCTAAATATTCAAGACCTCTAAAATTACCGGTTTCTTCCATTACTGGTAATATACATGATTTCCCATTTAACATGCCATCTGCTAAACCCAATTCCCATGGACACCATTTTGAATTAACAATATTTCTAGTGGCAATATAAGATAAGCCTTTACAATTAGATATTCTATTTTTAATAACATTAGCCGTTTTAGGCGATACATTATTTCTATCTAAATTTTTATCATTTATCCAATCTACATATACTGAATAACCTGCATTATTAAATAAATCAATTAGCGTTAATATGAGTTTTTTATCTAAAAAACTATGTGATATAAACAAGTCATATAACTCTTTTTTTGAAAAAACCGCATGATTTTCATTTAAAATCCTAGTTTCCGATGCATTGCTAATGTCTCTTTTTGCAGATTCTCTTATTAAAAAATCTTTTGTTAAAATCATATATATTCCTCTCAAAATCTTTTATATTTTGATAGTTTCCAATAATGCAACCCTAGAGGAGTCAACCTGCATGACTTACTATTTATTGCTGCAAAATACATATGTTCCTCATCGACTGGTTCAATTAAACCAACACTCTCATATAGTTGTAATTCTTTAAACTTACTAACATTTACATCGTTTGCATATGGTTCTCTAATTTCAATCTTATACTCTGGAGTATTAGTGAATTCAAAAGACGGATCTAAAGAATATTCACTATCAGGATTTTGAAAATAATCACTCAACTTCCTTAACACTTCAATAGGAACTTTAGGCTTTATTTTTCTAATGGGAAGGAACCTAGAGATATTTGTTTTAAAAAGAGGTCTTTGTTCCCAGGCTCCCAACGATTGATCGACAAATGAATATAAGCTTGCAGGAGTAATATTACCACCTACATCTGCCGCTCCGCCTTTTAACCCCTGTATCAATAGTTCAGTAAAAACTCCGTGGCCGGGTATACCATCATCCCCCGATACTTCCATAGAATATTCATCACTATTACTTGCTGTTATTATAGTAACTCCATTCGATAAAACAGATTCACTAGAATTTGTAACACCATTTTCACCAAATTTTCCTGAAAAACAGCAGTCTAAAATAATAATTTTATTTTTACTTTTAGACTTGTTTGCCATTGATAAAATTTCGCCCATAGAAATGCCAGCATCCATACCAGTAAAGTCAGGTGTGACTAACTTCCCATTAATTAAACCCGTCCCATGTCCTGAAAAATAAAACAAGGCTATATCCGCCTCGCCTTCATTAAACAACGAATTCAAGCCATCATATAATTCTGCCTTTGTTCTAACATCAAGTGCAAATTTTACATCAAAATTTGGGCTTCCATCTCCATTCATTGAAAGAATCTTGCCCACTTCTTCAGCATCGTTTATACAGCATGATAATGGACAACTAGGATAATCATTTATGCCAACAACTAAAGCTTTATTGTTCACCATATTTTCCCCTCCTAATCAGCCTATATACTTTTAATCCAATTTGAAATATTAGACCATTTCCAGTCCATCAATCTAATATATCCGCATTCACTTGGAATAGCAACTCCAGAGTGACTATCATTTCCGTATATTCCAACTATTGGAATATTTTCATCTTTTGCACACTTCATTTCCCAAATTTGTCCATCTGCATTTTTGGTATTCTTTGTAACTATTGATATCACACCGTCACAACCTTTTATTCTTGTTCTGCAATTTGTTTTCCACTGTGAATCCCACGGTTTTTTAACTGACATATCCACAAATTCAAATGGGCTATTTTCATTTTTCGCTTGTCCTTTTAAAAAATCTCTTAACCGTTCATCTTCAATTGCAAAACTAATAAAAATTCTTTTCATAATTATTTGACCTCCTTAATGTCATTAATTTCTATAATATCTTCAATATTACAGTCTAAAGTATTACAAATCCTAAGTAAAACATCCGTAGTAACATTTTGTCTATTTTTTATTTTATAAAATGTGCTTTTACTCACTTTTACTTTTTCCATAAGTTCAGTATTTTTCATTTCCATATATATTAATTTTTAAATAATTTTTTATAACTAAAACAACTTTATTTATTACATTATAACATAAAATATCCTTTTTAAATAAATATATTCTTTTTATTTAAATTCTTGTAAAATAAAAATCATTGTAGTAATCCCTAAAATTATATTAACCATAAAATTATCTTTCAGACTGATTTTTTTATGGCTTCTTTTTTTTATCTGTTCTCTCTAAGTGCTTTGATAATATTATTTTTATATTTCTATGTATTTTTATAATATTCTTAATAGAAGTTGTAACCTATCCAAAGAGTTTTACAAAACCACTTTATTTAAAATTCTGTAAAATATCTTCTTTTTCTCCATAAGCAGAGTAGTATTCATAAACTTTGGATATTATGGAAAAAATTCCTACCTTAAAGGATTCTCCAGTCTTATTTTTTTCTCATTACATCGACTTTATCTTTAACGAAAAGAAAAAGCTCGTCAAGGCTTTTGGAATGGTGGCTTTGCTTCTTACGGCTACTATCTCACGTATAAACAACTTTTTATACGTAAGATGAAGCTGAAGTAGTATGCATTATTTTTGATAAATATTTAAATGAGAATATGAAATTTTATAAAGTTGCTAATTATCTTAATTTACAGGGTATTCAAAAAATCAGAAGGATAACGACACTTAACGCAATGGAGTACCCATTTTATCAGAAAGTGCAAATTTAAACGACTAGGAAAAAGCTTTGAATAAAGCTATGCTCAAAAAACTAACATATAGCTAATCATAAATCTTATTAAAATTAGGATTTTGCAATAGAAATAAAATCAAGTATAGACAGGAAATTCACAACTTATCGAATACAAGCTTAATCATATGACATCATCTTAGAACTTGAAAAAAATCTCTATTTCTTCAATCAAAGAAATAGAGATTTTTTCATATAACAAGTTTGAATAGTCATTAAAATCTATTTTATTCAATTTTCCTGTTTATAAGTACAGTGAGATATTTACTAATTTTTGCGGGACAAAAGTACGCATGTCTCAATATGGTGAGTATTAGGAAACATATCAAACCCTTTTATAGAATCAACTTTAAAACCATTTTGACTGAGTATATTAAGATCTCTTGAAAGAGTTGACGGATCACATGATATATATATTAAAGTTTTTTTAGTTATTTTAGACATTTTTTCAGAAGCTTTAACTCCAAGGCCACTTCTTGGCGGATCTATTATAATATAATCAAATGTTTTTTGTTTTTCTATACTTTGATTTATATATTGTAAAGAATCTTCTGCAATAAAGTTTATGTTCTTTATTGAATTTATATTTAGATTAGATTTAGCAGCTTTTATAGAGTTTTTTGAGTATTCTACACCAGTTACATGTTTAAAAAGAGGAGAATAAAAAAGACTGAATAAGCCTACACCACAATAAAGATCTAATAAAGTATCTTTAGAGGTGTTTTTAGTTTTTATATATTCTAAAATATATTGTAATATTTTTTCTGTTATATCATAATTTATTTGAAAAAATGAAGTTGGAGGAATTTGATATTCGAATTCATCAAAATTTTCTTTTAATATTCCTTCTCCAAAAAGAGTTTTATAAGGACCTCTTAAAGTTACTTTATCAGAACTGTTCATTACATGTATTAAAGAGTCAAAATTTAATTTTTGTAATAATAAATGTTTTAATTCTTTTGATTTTGGAAGAGTTTCTGTATGAGTTACTATTATTATCATTAATTTATTTGTTTTTGAAGATTTTTTTATTACTAAATGTTTTAACACACCTTTTCTTTTTTTAGGGTCATATATTGGGATATCTAATTCTTTTACAACTTCTTTTACTGTATTTCTTATAGTATTAAAGTAGTCTGGTGCTATATAACATTTTTCTATATTTATTATTTTATGAGATTTTTTTTCATTTAATCCTAATACTATATTATTATTTTCATCTTTTGAGAATGTGAATTCCATTTTATTTCTATAATTTAAATTATTAAAGGATTTTTCAAATTTTTCTGTTTCTATATTCAGATGACCTATTCTTCTTAATTGTTCTTTTAATATATTTTCTTTTTGTTCTATTTGTTTTTCATATCGATAATTTAATAGATCACATCCTCCACATTTATTAAAGTGAGGGCATACAGATTTGACACGATCTTTTGATGGTTCTATTATTTTTGTTACTTTTGAAAAATTTACAGATTTCTTTTTATTATACACTTCAATTTCAATTAGTTCTCCTGGAAGTGCATTTTCTATTAAATATACTTCATTATCATATTTTGCTAATGCATATCCTCCATAAACTATTTTTTCAGGTATTAATTGAATACTCATGATATCTCTCCTCAATATAAATATGGATTTGTTTCTAAAATAAGTTCTCTAGTTGTTTTGTTCATATGACCTGGATATATATTTTTAATATTTTTGTTTTTTTGTAAAAATTCTTTTACTTTTATAAGAGATTTTTCCATATCTTCGTATGATGAACCAGGAAAATCAGTTCTTCCTATGCTGTCTGAAAATATAGTATCTCCTGTAAATAAATTATTTTCTAATATTATTATTATGGAACCAGGAGTATGTCCAGGAGTGTGAATAAATCTTGTAATATTGCTTATATCTTTATAAGGTATGTCTATTGTAAAAGGTTCATTAGTATATATTGAAAGATTTTTTTCTGGATCTTTTAAAAGTTCATAGTCTTTTGGATGAAGATATAGATTTTTCACTTTTATTTCTTTTATACCTTTAATATGGTCAAAATGAGCATGTGTAAGCCAAACATCATATTCTTTTTCTTTGTTTATATAATTTGATATTCCATATCCAGGATCTATTATTATTTTTTCATCTATTATATAAGCATTTGTTCCAATTGGTCCAGTTTCATATGATTCTATTTTCAATATTTTCACCTCTTTTTATCTTTTATAATATAATATATTTTAACATATTATATTTAATTAAAAAAGGTGGATTCTTAATGGAATCCACTGTTTTTTTGAAGTTGAATTTTTTATATTAATTCATCAGAAAAGTATTTTTTGGAAAAGTAAATATCTAAATTAAACATTATATGATCAAAATCCCCTTCGGATTCTTTTTTATCATTTATGTATAATATACATGATTTTAATTCTTGGTCCAATACTTCTATAATAAAATAATCATCTAAATAAAAGTCTATATTTATTTGATTATTTGATATTTCAATTATGAATTCTTTTCTTTTTAAGAAATTTGATTTAGCTTTGATATATCTTGAAACACCTCTTTTTAGTCTCTCAATGTCCATTTTATTTAAATTTAAAGCTCCTTTTTTGTGTTTATTTCTTTTTGAATCTAAGAGATTGATATTTTTTTGTAATTCCCAATTATTTTTTATTTTTAAGTAGTAATCACAATTGTATTCTTCTAAGTTTTTTATGATTATTTTTAGATTTTTTTCAGAAGATTTTAAGTATACAATTTCTTTTCTAAAAGTTATTTTATTTATTTTTTCATTTTTAAAGTAATTCAATAGAAGTTTTTTGATTGTAATTTTCTGATTATTATCTAAGTTTATCGATGTATTCAAAAGTACACCCCCCTCAATAAAATATAATATCAAATTTTTTTGAATTTTAATATAATTAATTATAAATTTTTTGAAATACATAAAAAGTAAGCTGACAACGTGCCAGCTTACTAAGTTATTATACCATTTATATTTTAAAAAACAATGTTTATTTTTAGTAATTGTTTAATTTACAATAAATTATTATAATTGTATTTGATATTTTTTTAATAAAAGGAGTAGATTTTATGTCACAAAAAAGAATTATGTATTTTATTTTTATTTCTATGGTTTTTATAGCAATGATACCCAACTTTATTCCACCATTGATGAAGAATATTCAAGAGACTTATGGGATTTCAATTTCTCAATCTTCATTGGTTCCTATTTTTAATACTGTTGGAGGTTTTTTAGGTAATATTTTTGGAGGTATTTTGATTTCATTTTTGGGATCTCAGGGAGTCTTTTTGATTTCACTTTTTTTAAATATATTAGGATCTTTATTATTTGTAGGAGCTTCTAATTATATAATTTTAATTTTAGCTTCTTTTATTATAGGTTTTGGAATAAGTTTATCTATACTTACTATGACTACAATATTTGCTCAGCTTGATTTAAAGTATCAAAATTATGGAGTTTATCATGGTATGTTTGGTATGGGTGGTATTTTGTCACCAATTATAATATCATTTTTTATTAAAAAAAATATTCCTATATCTTATTTCATTTATATGATAGTTTTTATCTTGTTGATAATTATTGTTTTGAGTTTTTTTAATAAATATTTTATGGAAGATAGCAATAAATGTGGTATTAATAAAAAAGGTTTTAAAAATTTATTTTTAAATAAATTAGTGATTATTTTTTTAATATTTTTTATGTTTTATTCTGGTATAGAAAAAGGTGTAGTTACTTGGAGTTCTAATTTACATGTAGATTATTTTCTGTTTTCTGAAAGTTACTCAGCTTTTTTTATCAGTATGTTTTGGTTATTTTATACTTTTTCAAGACTTATATCTGATTTTGTTCTTAAAAGGATAGGCTATTTTAAATTACTTTTAATTTGTATATTTGGAATATTTATTTCTATAATTTTATTATTGACTTTAAAATTATCTTTTTTGTATGTTTTATTAGGATTGTTTATAGGGCCTATTTTTCCAGTTTTTCAAAGATTTGTAAATCAAAAAATTCCTTCTAATCAATTGGCTATTTTTAATGGAATTCTTTATGCAATAACGGGTTTTGGAGGAATGATAATTACAGGTGTTATGGGACTTGTTGCAGATAGTTCTATTTTTATGGCTTATTTATTTTTAACTTTTCCAGCAATAGTTATCTTTTTTATAATATTATATATAAATAAAAAAACGGTATGATTTATAATCATACCGTTTTTATTGTATTATTAATTATTTGGTATCCAATTTTCAACAACTTTTTTATTTTGTTTAATCCATTCTCTTGCAGCATCTTCAGCATCATCACTGTTTGAAATCATGTCCATTAATGAACCAAGTTGTTGTGAATTAAGGTAAAAATGTGTTAGGAATTGTGCAACTTCTGGCATATCAATTATAAAATTTCTTCTTGCCATTGTATGAAGATTTTCTGCTTTTCCATATACTTCTTTTGGATCATCTAAGAATTTAAGATCAAATCTTGCAAATTTCCAATGTGGTTGCCATCCAGTTACTACAATCCATTCTTTTTTATCTATTGCATTTGCTAATGAAGCTGTCATAACCGGTCCTGAACTTTCTATTAATTCAAGATCTAAGTCATAAGCATCTATTGCACTATATGTAGTACTCATTATTCCTGCACCAGCATCTATTCCTACTATTTGAGAATCAAATTTATCTTTTGAATTATTTAATTCTTCTATAGAGTTTATATTTACATATTCAGGAACAACTAATCCTATTCTCGCACCTTCAAAATTATATCCTAAATCAGTTAATTTATCTCCAAATTGTTTTATATAAGCTTCATGTGTTATTGGTAACCAAGCATCTAAAAATGCATCTTGATTTCCTTGAGCTAATGATACAAATATTAATCCAGGATCAGCCATTGTTGTTTCAACATCATAACCCATTTCATCTTCTAAAATAACTTTTGCGAGATTTGTCATCGCAATACCTTCAGCCCAATTTGCATAAGCAAGTTTGACAGTTTCCTTAGCGAATACATTTAATGCCATAATAGTAATGAATAAAAATAATATGATTTTTTTCAAAAAAATCCCTCCTATATAGTATTTGAATTATTATTTCTTTTTCCCTAATGATTGAGTTATTCTATCGAGAATCATTGCAAGAATAACAACAGCTAAACCACTTTCAAATCCCATTCCAATTTTATATTGAGTGATACCATTTAAGACTTTTTTACCTAATCCGCCAGCACCTATCATTGAAGATATAACAACCATTGATAATGCAAGCATAATAGTTTGATTAATTCCGGCTAATATTGTTGGAGTTGCTATTGGTAATTCAACTTTAAAAAGCATTTGTGATGATGTAGAACCAAAAGAACGGCTTGCTTCGACTACATCTTCTGGAACTTGTCTTATAGCAAGATTAGTAAGTCTTACAGCTGGTGGCATTGAGAAAATTATTGTTGCTACTGCACCAGGAACTTTACCTAAACCAAAAAACAATACAGCTGGTATTAAATATACGAAAGCTGGCATTGTTTGCATGAAATCAAGGATAGGTCTCATTACTTTATTTACAGTATCACTTTTTGAAGACCATATACCCAATGGAATTCCAATTATTAATGCAAGTAAAGCTGAACTTGTTACTAATGCAAGTGTTTGCATTGTTTCTGACCAAAGATCCATGCTTTGTATTAAAAATAATCCTATAAACGTAAATATTGCTGTACCTTTTCCCGTTTTTCTCCAAGCAACTACTACTAAGATTGCTAACATTACATACCAAGGAATCCAAGTAAATAAATCTTCTAATGAAGATATTATAAAATTTATAAAACTTGCTACACCATCAAAAAAAGGTTCCCAATTATCTTTTAACCAATTAACTATTATTTCAAATCCTTTACCTATTTTTAAATCGATAATTTTAATCTACCTCCCCTAATATACCTGCTAAAACAGATACTTTTACAATTATTCCTAAAAGTTTGTTTTCTTCGTTTACTACACAGACAGGATGATTATATTCTATATGCATTGGTAAAATATCTAAGATTGGTATATCAGGTGAAACTTTATGTACATCTCTCTCTATAATATTTTCAATAGTTGTTTCTCCATTTTCAACTGCTTTTGAAGCTTTTTCTATAGTAACTATACCTTCTAAAGTCCTATCTTTTTTTGTTACTAAAATAGAATCTATTCCAGCTTTTCTCATTTTTCTTACAGCTACTCTTGGTGTATCTTTAGGAAGAAGATTATCGAGTGGCTTTTGCATAATAGCTTCTGCTTTTATTACTTTGGATCTATCAACATCTTGAACGAAATCTTTTACATAACCATTTGCTGGATTAGTTAATATTTCTTCTGCACTTCCAATTTGAACTACTCTACCATCTTTCATTATTGCTATTCTATCTCCGAGTTTTAAAGCTTCATCTAAATCATGAGTTATAAATATTATTGTTTTATGTAACCTTTCTTGAAGTTCTAATAGTTGATCTTGCATATCTTTTCTTATTAAAGGATCTAAAGCACTAAATGCTTCATCCATTAATAAAATATCAGGATTTGTTGCTAAAGCTCTTGCAAGGCCAACTCTTTGTTGCATCCCACCACTTAATTCATTTGGTTTTTGTTCTTCATACCCTTTAAGACCAACCATTTCTAATGCTTCATATGCTTTTTCTTTTCTTTCTTCTTTGTCTACACCTTGAACTTCTAATCCATATTCAACATTTGAAGATATAGTTCTGTGTGGAAATAAAGCAAATTTTTGAAAAACCATTGCTAACTTTTTTCTTCTTATATTTCTCAATTCTTCTTTATTGGTTTTAACTATATCTTGACCATCGATTAATATATCTCCTGAAGTAGGTTCTATCAATCTATTTAAACATCTTATTAATGTGGATTTTCCACTTCCAGAAAGTCCCATTACAACAAAAATTTCTTTTTCTTTTACGTTGAAACTCACATCATTTACACCTATAGTATTTCCTGTTTTTTTTAGTATTTCACTTTTTGTTAATCCTTTTTTTATTAAAGGAAAAACTTTTTTTGGATTAGGACCAAAAACTTTATAAAGGTTTTTAACCTCTAATTTGTATTCATTATTCATTGTTTACCTCCTGAACTATTATTTGTTAAAAAAACAAAAAAATAGAACCACTTTTAATGGCTTGATTTTTGAATTTTTTATTAGATTTTGAATTTGAAGTATTTTGAAGTTTTTTGTTAATAATAAGATTTAATTGAAGCTAATTAATCTTGCACAATTAATAATACACTATAGCTATTAAAAAGCTATTAAATTTATATAGATTAAAATGAAGTAAATTTAATTTAATAAATTAAATAGGAGTTATGTTGATGATATATTAATAAGAAGTTTTTTCATTTTTGAATTTTATGATTTTATAATTAGAATTTTTCCCATTATAAGTGTTTTCTTGATTTTTGTTATTTTTTTGAATTGGATTTTATGAAAATAATAAAAATTTTTATTTAATATATATAATAGAAACATATTATTTATATTTACATAAATATAATATTATATGTAATTTATTGTTAACGAATGTTAATTAAAAACGATATTTAAAAACAACTTTTTCATTTCTTTAAAATGAAATTAAAAAAATTGATAAAATAATAAAAAGTTATTTTTATTTCATTTAAATAAAAAAACATTAAATTGTTTTGTTTTTTATATTTAAATCATTCAAAAAATGATTAATTGCATTTAAAAATTCTTTTTGATTTTCATAATATAACATATGTGATCCTTTTATATTTGATATATAGAGGTTTTTAAATTTCATTATTTTATAATCATTTGGATTTACAGAATTGTCATATATACCGTTGATTATTAAGACTGGAATATGAATTTTTTCGGTTTTTTCATTAAAATTTTTAAAATATTCTGAAGAATTTAAAACATATTGTTGTAGAAAATTTTCTTTATTTTCAATTTCATTTATTTTGAAAAAGTTTTTGTAATTTTCATACTTGAAAAAAGAAAGTTTATGTATTTTTTTTTCTTTATTTAAGATACTTAATTTTTTTAACCATTCATTTAATATTTTGTTATTATTTATAGTTTCATTTTTTATATTTAATATTTTGTTTATTTGAGTTATTTGGTATTTTATAGAATCTATAAAGTTTAAAGTTGAATTTAAAAGAATTAATGATTTTATTTTTTGATATTTAAGTATATAATTTAAACCTAAAATTCCACCAAATGAATGACAAAGCAGATTAATATTATCTAATGAAAGTTTTTTTATTATTATATCTATATCATTTAATAAAGTATTTAAAGTATAATCGGTATTTTTATTTCCATCAGATCTACCACAACCTCTTTGATCATAAGTTAATAAATTATAATTTTTTGATATTTGTTCTGACATATGTTTTTCAAAGAAATAAGATGAAGCACCAGGTCCTCCATGTATGAAAAAAAGAGTATTTTTTTTATTATTATTTTTAAAATTATAATATAATTTTAAATCATCATTTGTTTTTATAAACATATTGTTCCCTCCATATAATCTCATATTATATATTATCTTTTTTTTATTATTTTTTTGTTATCAAAATAACTTTTTATTATTATGAAATTTTGCAACCGGTTGCAAAAAAAATCTTTTTATGATAATATAAGTTAAACGGGGGTGAAAAAGGTTATGAAAATGAAAGAAATAGCAAAGATGTGTGATGTTTCTATTTCAACAGTATCAAGAGTTTTGAACAATAAATCAGGTGTAAGAGATGAAGTAAGAGAAAAAGTATTAAAAGTCATAAAAGAAACCGATTTCACTCCAAATATTTATGCACAAAGTTTAACTACAAAGAAAACTAAAACTATTGGAGTTTTTATTCCAGGTGTTGATACATATTTTAGAAAAATTATTTTTGGTATAACAGATTTTTTTTCAAAAAAAAATTATTCAATTCTTCTATCAGCTGATAGGTATAAAAATGAAGTTGAAAATATTGAATTTTTATTGAATAAAAATGTTGATGGAATAATTTATTTTCCATGGTATATTGATAATTCAATTGATGGTAAAATTAAAGAATTTGGAAATAAAAAACCTTTTGTCATTATAGATTATGAGTTTAAAGATATTCCTTGTGTAATACAAGATCATTATAGTTCTATGAAAGAAATAGTTGAATTTTATTTGAAAAATGATAAAAAAAATTTATTGTTTATAAATGGTCAAGAATATAATTATAGTTCTCAAATTAGGAAAAAATCTTTTGAAAATACATTAAAAAATAATAATATTCATAATTATAAGATTCTTGAAGCATCTTTTTCTATTGATGAATCTTATAAAATAATAGAAAATTTTTTTAATAATAATAAAATTAGTGATTATGATGGAATAATATGTTGCAATGATTCAATAGCTATTTCATGTATTTCATATTTGAAAAGTGTAAATGTAAATATTCCAAAAAGAGTTTGGATTAGTGGTTTTGATGATATGGATATTGTAAAATATATAACACCTTCATTAACTAGTGTTAGCTATGATAAGTATCAACTTGGTTATAATGCTGCTGTTTTATTGTATCAACAAATTAAATCAACAAATTCTATAAATAAAATATCTATGAACTATAAAATAGTTTATAGAAATAGTACAGGAGGTTAAATATGTTTATTGGATATCATATTTTAGTAAAATTCTTTTATAATGGTGATTCAGAAAATGATTTTTTACCAAATGAATATAGATTTTGTGAGAGCAATTCAGTAGAAGGAGATTTAAAAGGAATTATTGATAATTTTGATTATATTAAAGAACTCGGGGTTGATTTAATATATCTTGCACCTATTTTTAAAAGTGATACTACTCACGGATATGATACTGTTAATTATTTTAAACTTGCAACTCATATTTTTGATAAAAATGAATTCAAAAGTCAGAAATTATTGCATAATTTTATAAATTTATGTCATTCAAATGATATTAAAGTTATTTTTGATTTAGTTCTTAATCATGTATCTAAATTTTATGAAATGGAAACGATTACACAGTTTAGACCCGTTACAGAAAATCCAAAAACGCCTCAAGAAAATAGATGGCAAAGGCTTTTTAAGTTTTGGAATGTTGAAGATTTAGAAACAAAAAAATTTTTAATTTCTGTTGGGAAATATTGGGTTGAAAAATTTAATATTGATGGTTATAGGCTTGATCATGCAATAGGGTTACCTATAGAATTTTGGAGTGAATTTTATATAGAACTTAAAAATATAAATAAAGATATTATTTTGCTTGGAGAGGTTTGGGATGATATTTCTGATTCTAATGATAATTATAAACTTATAAAACATTTTAAAGAGTTTGATGGAAATACTACTTTTACATCTTTATTTGATTTTTATATGTATGATTCTATTATAGAGTTTTTTGCGGAAGATAAAATTAATAATTCTCAATTTTTCAATAGAATAATTAAATCATACTCTATGAATAATAAAAACTTTAAATTGACATATTTCATGGAAAATCATGATTTACCAAGATTTATTAATATTTGTAGAGATTATAAGAAATTTGAAATGGTATTGAAATTTTTATTTACACTTAGTGGAAATTTAATGTTTGAATATGGAAATGAAATAGGTATTCAAGGAGATATAACTTATAAAAATTTTCATGAATCTGGTAGAGTTTCTATGAAATTTAAAGATAATCATTCTATTAAAGAAAAATATTTATTTGATTTATTCAAAAAACTTGTAAATCTTAGAAAGAATAACAAATCACTTTTTAAAGGGAATTATATTTTAAAAGAAGATAAAGATGTTCTTATTTTTGATAAAGTCTATAATGAAGACAAATTTATGATTTTAGTAAATAAAAATGATAATTATTTGTTGGAAGGAACTTATTTTGATGAATTGACTGAAGAATACTATGAAGATTCTTTTTTTGAAAAAGGAGTATATATTTTAAGTTATGAAAAATAGATTTAATATTTTAGTTGATATTTTTTTAATTTCTTTTCCATTAATAGTACAAAATACTTTGCGTATACTTTTGGGAACTATTGACAAGATTTTTGTTGGTCAACTTGGAGAAGATACAATAGCTGGTGTTGGTGGGGCTAATCAATTGATATCACTTTTTTTGGTTATTGTTTTTTCTTTTTCTTCAGGTTTTACAATTTTAGTATCACAAAGCGAAGGTAAAAATGATAAAGAATATACTAATAAGTTAATTAATAATACTATTAGTTTTTCAATTTTCTTATCTTTATTATTGATGAGCATTTTTTATATGTGGTCTGATACATTTTTAAGTTGGATGAAAATTGATGGAATAGCTTTTGATAAGGCTTATGAATATTTTTTTATAAATATCCCATCGATTATTTTTATAATATTATCTTCCGTTTTTTCGGGTTTTTTTGTTGCTAATAAAAAGAATTTTTTTCCGATGTTAGCAACTCTATTTTCTATGATATTTAATGTTTGCTTTGATTATTTTTTTATAATAATTTTAGATTTTGGAGTTTTAGGGGCAGCTTGGGCTACTTTTTTAGCAAGAATATTAGAATTTATTATTTTGATTTTTTTTGTTTATAAAAGATTTAAATTTGAGAATATAATTTTCAAATTTAATTTTAATAAAGATATTTTAAAAAGATTATTATATATTTCTTTACCAATGACTATTGATGGCGCTGTTTGGCAATTTGCTGCTACTGTAAACACTTCATTAATTTTTAGATTAGGAACAGATCAAATGGCAATTTTTGAAGTTTTAAAAATATTTCAAAGTATTGTTCTTACTCCAATTTCAGCGTTAGCTTCTGCAAGTGTTGGTATTATAGCTGGATATTTAGGAAAAAAAGATTATGAAAAATCTAATATTTATTCTAAACAAAGTATTTTTTTAAGTTTTTTAATTACTTCTATTTTGAGTTTTATAATAATTTTATTTTATGACAATATTTTTGATTGGTTTAAATTAAGTCAAAATTCTGTATTTATTGGAAAAAGTTTGATGATTTATTTGATATTTTTGATTTTTTGTCAAACTTCTAATATAATTTTTCCTTATATTTTGAGAAGTGGAGGAGATACTTGGAGCATATTATTTATAACTTTATTTGGTTTTTGGATTATTCAAATCCCTCTTTCATATATTTTAGGATTTGTTTTTGATTTTAAATTGAATGGTATATTTTTTGCTATGATAATAGGTGAATTTTTTAAAGGAACTTTATTTTTTATTAGATATATCAGAAAAAAATGGATAAAAAATTTGAATTAAAAAAATAAATGCTTTATATAATAAAGCATTTATTTTTCTAATATTCCATTTTTTAAAGTATAAATTTTAGAATTGTTATTTAAACTTTCGAAGATTTCTTTTGTTTTTTTATTACAAGTAAATACAAATATTTGATTATTTTTTGAGAATTCTATTAATAATTCGAGTGCTTTTCTTTTTCTATATAAATCAAATTTTATTAGTATATCATCTAATACAACAGGAAGAGATGATGATTTTTTATTATATTCTTCTATGAAAGCAAGTCTTGAAGATAAATATACTTGATCTAATGTTCCATCGCTCCATTTATTTTTGTTTTTTTCAATATTTTTTTTATCTTTTAAGAATAATTTTTCATCATTATATATTAGTTTATATTTATAATCGGTCATTAATTGAATATTTTTACTGGCTGTATTGAAAACAGCAATTCTGTTATTTTTAAAGAAAGTTACTGTATCATTTATTATATTTTTACTTGTATTTAATTCTAATAATTTTTTTATATTTTTTATTATAGTATTTTTTATATTTTCTCTTTTTTGAATTAATTCTATATATTCTTCAAGATTTTCAAGTGCTATCTTTTCTTTTTCAAAGTTTATATTTTCTTCTTTTAGAGAGATTTTTTTATTTTTTAATTTTGATATATATTCATCACAATCTTCAATTGTTTTTTCTATAGTTGTTTTATCTATATTTTTTAATATATCTATTATTTCAGAAAAATATTTATTGTTTTTTAAATAGTTATCCATTTGTTTATCTAAATCATTTATATTTTCTTTTAGAATTGTTAATTTTTTAAAATCTTCTGAGACTTTAAAATATTCATCTTCATTTGTTGTATTAGCTTTTTTAAATAAATTTAATATATTATTATCAAGATTTGATAAAAATTCTAATTTATTTTTATAAATAGCTTCTTTTTCTTTTATTGTTTTATCTAATGAATCTTTTATAGTATTATTTTTTATATTTTCTAATAATTCTTCATGGATATTTTGAATTGAATTTAATTCATATTTTTCTTCAAATTTTGATTTTAAAAGATTTAATTTATTTTCATATTCATCTATAAAAGTTTTTAATTTTTTTATTATATTTTCAGCATTTCTGAATTCCCTTAAGATATTTTTTGAATGATTTATGGAGTTTATAAACCCTTCAAAGTTGAATGGAGTATATGATTCATCGTATTTTTTTTCTTTTAACCATTCTTTCCATTTATTTTCTATTTCCATTTGTTCATTTTTTAATTTTTGTATTTCATCATTGTATTTTTCTACCAAATTATTCGAATTATTTATTCTTTCATTGGTATTTTCAATAGAATTTGAATAGTTCATATATTTTTGATAATTTTCATGGGCTTTTTCATTTTTTATTAATTCTAATTCCATTTCTTTTTCTAATATATTTGGATTTATTTCGATTTCTTCTGATATTTGAACTTTTTTTTGGGCAAAATTTTCTATTTGATTATTTATATTTTTTATTTGAGAATATTTTTCATCTATCAGAGCATTATTTTCTTCTATTTCATTTTTCAAATCATTTAATTTAAAATTTTCATTATTGTATTTCATTTTCCCTATTATTATCATAAAAAATGAAAATATTGATATAGATATTCCAGCAATATTATTTAAAAAATAAAAAGTTGCTCCACCAGAAATCATTAATAATATCCAAATTATTATATAACCAGTAGTTCCAAAAAATGTTCCAAAATTATCTTTTTTTGAATTTATTTTCTCAATATTTTGATTTATATGATCAATTTCGTTTTGTATTTCATCTTTTCTTTTTACTAAATTTTCTATTTGAGTAAATATTTTTTGCATTTCAAAAAGTTTTATTTTTTTATTTTTTATGTTTTCAACATTTAAATCATCTATTTTTATGTTACTTCTTTCTTCAATTAATTTATTTTTATCCAAGTTTAAATTATTTATATTAATTTTTTCGATTTCTAATTGTTTTTCAAGAGTTTTTATTTCTTGGGTAATATCTTGATGTTTTTTCGAAATTTTAAATGCTACATTTCTTGAATCAGATGTTATTTGAGTATCTTCAAGACGGTTTATATTCCAGTCTTTACCGATTATTTTTAATTGTTCTTCTAACTCTAAAGATAAGTTGTTATATTTATCTTTGGCAGTTTCATAATCAATTTTTTTCTTTTTATAATCATAATTATTTTCAAAAAGATATTTTATCAATTCAGAATTTAATAATATATCTTCATTTATTTTTATGGTTTCTTTTTCTGTTTTTAGGTTTTTAATTTCCAAAGATAATTCTTTAATAGTTTTTTCAGTTTCATATTTTTGATTTTTAATGTTTAAATATCTTTCATCTCCACGAGTTGGGAAACAAGAAGAGTATTCTAATGAACTTATTTCATTTATTAATTTGTTTTTTTCATGAAACATAGGGAAAATTTTGTTTGATATAGAATAAATTTCTTTTTTATTAAAAAAATCTTTTATATTTAAATCTATAGAATTTATCTTTTGAATGTTTTTATTTATTTTATTATTATAATCATCATATTTTTGAAGTTTTATATTTAATTTTTTTATATTTTCATCTAATTCATCTATTTTATCAATCTTTCTGTTTATCAATTTTTCTTGATTTCTTAAAGAAATCAATTCTTCTTCTTTTAATTCTATATTTTTTATTATTTCAGTAATTGATTTATTTCCAAGACCAGTTCCAGCAGAAAATATAACATTATTTATATTTTTATCTGATATATCCAGTCTTTCAAGATCGTTTATATTTAAGGAAAATATTTTATTATATGTGTTGTAATCTATTGAGTTTAAAAAGAGTTCTTGGGGATTTTTATTAACAATCTTTCCATTCTCATCTATTATGGAAAGGCTGTTTTCATATCTTATTATTTTATAATATTTTTCTTTTGAAGTTATTTCTAAATATCCACCAAAATTTATATCTTCATTGGATCTATAATTTAAATTTTCTCCAAAAAAGATATAATTTATAAAGTTTTTTAAGGTTGTTTTTCCAGATTCATTTTCACCATATATTAAATTTATATTTTTATCAAAATTTTCAATATGAAAATTGTTGAATATTCCAAAATTTTCTATAAATAAAGATTTTACTTTCAATATTCTTCACCACCGAGATAGTCAAAAGCTTTTATTAGAGATTTTTCATATATTTTATCGAATTCATCGTCTTTTATATAATTTAAATATTTTTCTATTTTTTTATAAGAATTTTCATTTTGTATATTTTTTAGTATATAATTTTTTGAATTTTGTTTATTGTTTTCATATATTTTTATAGTTCTTGAAATAAAATCATCTGTTTTTTTCCTCATTTCAAAGTCTAAATCCGGAAAAGTTTCATTTTCTATATTTATTAAATTTATTATTGAGTTGCTATATTTTGTTAAATTTTTGTATTCAAAAAAAAGTTTTTCTACATTTTGTTCATTTAAATGTTTATGAAGATATCCTTTGCCTTTTAAAATTATATTTAAAAAAATATATTTGTTTTGATATTTGTTTATCAAATTATTTATATTTGAATCGATTACTTTTTTTAATTCTTCAATATTTTTCAATTTATTTATATGAATATCTAGATTTTCATATATTATATTTGATATTGGATGAAAATCAATGTTTAAAATCCTTTTACCTTTAACTTCAACTAAATAATACCCTTTTTCTCCTAAATCATCTAAAGAATGAGCACTTAAGCTTCCAGAACTTACAATATATGGATCGGCATTTAATATATTGTTTGTATGTTCTGAACCTATTGCCCAATAATTTATAGTATTATTTTTTAAATCATCTATGCTCACTGGATTTATTTTAAAGTTTTCATTTATTTCCATTATATTTGCATACATCATTCCAATTGAAAAAGTTTCATTGCTCTTATTTGTAAACATATATGAAAGATTTTCTTTAGGGTTAGAATCGTTAAAGCTTATTCCAAATATATTTGCAACTACTTTATCTTTTTTTATAAATGGAAATACTTGAGTTCTTGAATTAGAAAAATAATTTACATTTTCTGGAATATTGAATTCCTTCCAGAATACTTCTTTTGATTCATCTATTTGACCACCTATAATATATACATTTATATTGAATTGTTTTAAATGATCAAATTTTTCAATTATATGTTTTTTTGCTTTTAAAGAATAAATATTTTTGTTTATTAAATCTCCACTTATCAATATGAAATCAACATCAAAAGCAATTGCATCTGATATTAGTTTATCAAATGTTTTAAAACTTTTAATTTTATTTTTAGAGTCGTTTTCTTGATTTATATCATTCATATAATATAAATCATTTAAGTGTATATCAGAACAGTGTATAAACTTAAATTTAGGTTCTTTCATACAAATCCTCCCAATAATAAATAATGATAATAATAAATACATATTTATTATACCTTAATAATAAACAATTTTAAAATTTTAATATTTTTTTTATAAATTAAAAAAAACCGTTTTTAAAAAACGGTTTTAATATAATTAATTAACCTAAGTATTTTTATATCAAACTAATATATCTAAGTTATGCCCTCTGTTAGGATCTTTAACCATTGGATCTACTTTTGCGCTTTCTATATTTTCCATAACCATGTTACCTATCAATTTTGTTGTATCTAAAGCTTTGCTTGTTACAGAAGTTGAAATTTTCATTGCTGTTTCCATTCCTTGCATATTTGACATCATTGCTGATACACCTTGTACATTCATTATAGCTCCTCCTTTCGGATTCGAATATAGTGTTATTTAATTATAACATATTTTTTTTGTTAGGTTAGCTAATTAAATGTTATAATGATAAATGTTTGGAGGTATTCTTATGAGTAAAATATCAATAAATAAAAAAGTAGGCTTTTTTACTGGTGATACTAACTTAGGTTATGTAAAAAATAATAATGAAATAATTTTGATTGATACAGGATGTAATAGAAAAACTACAAATTTTGTATGTAATTTTATAAAAGAAAATAATTTAAATCTTATAGCAATAATTAATACACATTCACATGCAGACCATTGTGGTGAAAATTATTATTATAGAGAAATATTTAATCCGATTATATATGCAGATGAAAAAGAATCTATTTTTATAGAAAATCCTCAATTAAAAGTCAATTCACAATTTTTAGGTGCAAATGCTCCAAACAGAATCAAAAATAAATTTGTTTTTTCAAATCCTTGTACTGTAGACATTAAATTATCGTCCGATATTAAAAAAATTAAAGTTAAAGATTTTGAATTTGAATTAATAAGAAATGAAGGACATTCTTATGGCCATCTAAGTATTTTATATGATAATGTTATTTTTGGTGGCGATCTTGTGATCTCTGAGGAAATTTTAAATAAACATAAATTATCTTTTTATATAAATATTGATTCATTGATTGAAGGTTTAAATTTGATAAAGAACTATTCAAATTACTTATATGTTCCTTCACATGGAAATATCATAAAAGATTTACATAAAACAGTTGATTTAAATATAAATAGAATAAAAGATATAAATGATATCATTATAAATATTTTTATTAATAATAAAAATAAACTTTCTTTTGAAGAACTGTATAAAAAAATTTTTGAAAAACTAAACTTAAAAAATTCAACTCCAACAGAATACTACTTTAATATTACAACTATAAATGCTCATATATCTTCATTGATAAATAATAAAAAAATTAAAATTATTATGGATAATCTAATAAAATTGAAGGCAGGGGATAATTTGTGTTAAAAAGATTTGCAGAATATTATAAGCCACATAAATTTTTATTTATAATTGATATGACGGCTGCATTTTTGATTTCAGTTTCTGATTTAGTATACCCTTTAATTTCGAGATATATTTTAAATGATTTGATTCCAAATAAAAATTTAAATAAAATAATATTTTTTGGAATTTTTTTAACAGTTTTATATTTAGTTAGAATGTTTTTAGAATATGTTGTAGGATATTGGGGACATGTTTTAGGAGTAAAGATTCAATATGATATGAGAAAAGATCTTTATCAACATCTTCAAAAATTATCTTTTAAATTTTATGATAATAATAAGACTGGTCATATAATGTCGAGAATAGTAAATGATTTGTTTGAAATTTCTGAAGTTGCTCATCATGGACCAGAAAATCTGTTTATTTCTTCAATCAAAGTAATAGGCTCTTTCATAATTCTTCTGTTTATTAATGTAAAATTGACATTAATAACTTTTGCCATTATACCGTTTATGTTTTGGTTTATGATTTATTATAATAATAAACTTGAAAAAGCCTTTAGAGACTTAAAAAGAAGAACATCAAATATTAATGCTAAAATTTCTGAAAGTATATCAGGCATAAGAGTTGTACAAACTTATACAAATGAAGACTATGAAAATAAGAAGTTTGATGAAAATAATAAAAGTTTAAGAGATGCAAGAAGACAAGCAGTTAAACATATTGGAATATTTGATTCGGTTGTTAATTTTTTTTCTAATATGGCAATAGTTATTAATCTTGTAATTGGAGGAATTTTTGTATACAAAAACATTATAAATATAGGGGATTTTTTTGCGTATTCTATATTAATAGGACAGTTTTTAACACCTTTAAATGTTCTTTTAAGATTTATTGAACAATATCAACAAGGAGCGGCAGGATTTAGACGTTTTTTAGAAATTATGGATACAGAACCAGATATAAAAGATTCTTCAAATGCTTTAAGATTAAAAAATGTAGAAGGAAATGTACAATTTAAGAATGTTACTTTCAAATATGATGAAGGTAAGAATATTTTAAAAAGCATAAATCTTTTTGTTAAAAAGGGTGAAAATATTGCAATAGTTGGTCCTTCTGGTTCAGGAAAAACAACTTTATGTAGTTTAATACCGAGATTTTATGAAATTAGTGATGGAGAAATATTAATAGATCAAATAAATATAAAAAATGTAACTTTAAGATCTTTAAGAGAAAATGTTGGAGTTGTACAACAAGATGTAGTTTTATTTTCTGGTAGTATTTTAGAAAATATAAGATATGGAAAATTGGATGCTTCAGAAGATGAAATTATCGAGGCATCAAAAGCAGCAAATGCTCATGATTTTATTTTGAATCTTGAAAATGGTTATGATACTTACATAGGTGAAAGAGGAGTTAAATTATCTGGCGGACAAAAACAAAGATTATCTATTGCTCGAATGTTTCTAAAAAACCCTTCTATTTTGATACTTGATGAAGCAACTTCGGCTTTAGATAATAAGAGTGAAAAAATTATTCAAAAATCAATAGAAAATTTATCAAAAAATAGAACAACTTTTATAATTGCTCATAGATTGAGTACAGTTAAAAATGCTGACAGAATAATTGTTTTAACAGAAGATGGAATAATTGAAGATGGAAATCATAATGAATTAATAGAAAATAAAGGATTATATTATTCCCTTTATAATAGTCAAAATAATGATTTTATAAAAAGTTAATTATATCAATAAATACCAAAATAAAGCTATTTCATCGTAATTTTCAAATCCTATATAGTATAATTCATCAAATCCTTTTAATTTAAATCCGAGAGATTCATAAAATTTACAAGCTTGATAATTTGTATTTTGAGTTTCAACAAATAATCCGCTGCAGTTATTCATTTTTGCCCATATTTTTGAAGATTGAATTAATTTATTACCTATACCTATATTTCTAAAATTATTTGAAACCCTTATATCCATTATATTAACAAAATTATTCCAGCTTTTTTTTAGTGTTATTGAACCAACAATTTCTTTTTTTAAGAAAGCAAAGTATATACACCGATCTTCCATAGTAATAAATTTTTCAAGTTCAAAATCAAATGAATAAGATTTTTCATATTGATCTATTCTTTGTAGGTCATAATATAAATGAGAATCTTTCATTTTTGGTACAACTTTAAAATTAGATATAAATTTACTTTCTATTATTTTAAATAAATTTAAGTTTTTTTGTTTTAATTTTTCTATTCTTATATTCATTAAATCACCTCTCAAACTATACTATGTCAATTATACATCAAATATTTTTTTGTATGTTACTTTTTTGTGTATTGAATAGTTTATGTGATATAATATTTGTGTAACACTTCTTCGGGGCAGGGTGAAATTCCCGACCGGCGGTAAAGTCCGCGAACCTTTTTGGTTGATCCGGTGTAATTCCGGAACCGACAGTAAAGTCTGGATGATAGAAGAAGAATAAGTATATTTATATATATTTTTTCAATTTATATAAATTTAAACCCCGGAGAAATCCGGGGTTTTTTGTTATATATTTAAATTTTGGAGGTGATTTAAATTAAAGAATTTTATATGAGAATGGCTTTAGAAGAATCTAAAAAAGCTATTGGATATACTAATCCTAATCCTTTGGTTGGAGCAATTATAGAAAAAAATGGACATATTCTTTCAAAAGGATATCATAAATATTTTGGTGGTGATCATGCCGAAGTAAATGCTATAAAAAATGCATTGAAAAAAGGTCATGAGATAAAAGATTCAAATATTTATATAACTTTAGAACCTTGTTTTCATTATGGTAAAACACCTCCCTGTGTTGATGAAATATTAAAGTATAAATTTAAAAAAGTATTTATTGGGATCAAAGATCCTAATCCAAAAGTTAATGGTAAAAGCATAGAAAAACTCAGAAAAAATGGAGTAATTGTTGATGAAGGAATATTAAAAGATGAAATAACAGAATTAAATAAATTTTTTATTAAAAGTATGAATTATTCTATACCATATATAAATATAAAATATGCACAAAGTTTAGATGGGTTTATATATAATGATTCAATTAAAGGTAGATTTACATGTAAAGAATCCTTAATTGATGTTCATAAAATGAGAAAAAAATATCAATCTATTCTTGTAGGTGCTGGAACTATTTTAAAAGATAATCCTAAACTTAATTTAAGATATTTAGAAGGTATTTCTCCAATAAGAATAGTAATTGATAAAGATTTTGATATAAAAAGTACTGACTTTAATATATTTAATATTCCAGGTAAAAACATTATTTTTACTAATTCTAAAAATTATATTTGTAATTCAAAAATAACAAAAATTGTTTATATAAAAGATTTTAGTATTTTAAATATTTTGAAAGAAATAAATAAAATGGATATTAATTCTGTACTTGTAGAAGGCGGCGGAAAAATAATTTCTTTATTTTATGATTATTCAGATGAAATAAATGTTTATATTAGTAATAAAATATTTGGAAAAGGTATTTCTCCTTTTGAAAATTTAAAAAAAATTAAAGAATTTCATATTAAGAATAGTTTTATTATTGGAGAAAATATCAAGTTGGAGTTGAAAAGATGTTTACGGGAATAATAGAAAAAAAGTCAGATTTTAATATTTTTAACAATAAGATTGTAATAAATAATTTTTCAAAAGAAATAAAATTAGGAGATTCTATAGCCCTTAATGGAGTTTGTTTAACTGTAGATTCTTTATCAGAAAGTAAATTGCAATTTACACTTGGAGAAGAGACTAAGAAAATTACAAATATTAATATATCCAAAAAATTAAATATAGAAAGAGCTTTAAAGTTTAATGGAAGACTTGATGGTCATATTGTAACTGGTCATATAGACGGTATGATAAGATTTTTAAATTGTAAGAAAATTTCTGATACTTATTATATGGAATTTAAAATGCCAAAAGAAAATTGGGCAATTGTAAGAAAAGGAGCAATTGCACTAAATGGAATTAGTTTGACTATTGCCGAAAAATATATGGATTCTTTTGTAATTCAAGTTATTCCACATACTTATTTAAATACAAATTTATTTGATTTGAAGATGTATGATTATGTTAATTATGAAATTGATATTTTAAATAGATATGCGAGAGGTGAAAAGTATGGATATTGAAAATATAAAAAAAGATTTTGAATTAGGTAAACCGGTTATTATATTAGATACTAAGAGAGAAATAGAAGGGGATATGGTATTTCCATCTGAATTGATGGATGAAAAAATTATAAATTTATTTATACAAAAAGGTAGAGGATTGTTATGTACAGCAGCAGATGAAAATATCCTTTTGGATGGAGGTTTTATAAAACTTCCATCTAATAATAAAGAAAAATTTTCCACAAATTTTTTTATTCCTATTGATTATAAGCTTTCAAATACAGGCATTTCTTCTATTGAAAGAGCGAATACTGTATCTGTTTTATCCGAAAATCCAAATATAGGACTTTTTGCTTATCCCGGTCATGTTAGTTTGATTGGTGGAAGAGGTCTTAATAATAGAAAAGGTCATACAGAAGCTTCTATTGAATTAATGAGTATTTTAGGATATAAAAGATTTTCTTCTTTTGTAGAAATAATAGATGATAATGGAGAGTCTCATAATTTAAAATATATAGAAAATCTTGCAAAAGAACTTCAAATTAGAGTAATTACTATTGATGAAATTTATGAAGAATATATAAAAAGAGTTCAAAATATTTTTATGGTTTCAAAAGCAAAACTTCCAACAAAATATGGAGAATTTGAGATAATAGCTTTTAAAAATAATCTTGATAAAAAAGAACATTTTGTCATAAAAAAAGGTGATTTTTATAATAAGATACCTTATGTGAGAGTTCATTCTGAATGTGTAACAGGTGATGTGATGAGTTCATTAAAATGTGATTGTGGAAGTCAATTAAATAATTATTTAAAGTTCATATCAGAGAATGATGGGATTTTAATTTATATGAGACAAGAAGGTAGAGATATAGGAATAACAAATAAAATTAAAACCTACGCTCTTCAAGATAAAGGTGTAGATACTTATGATGCTAATGAGGTAATAGGACTACCTGCAGACAATAGAGACTATTCAAATGCTGCTCAAATTCTTAAAGCTATGGAAGTAAATAAAATAAAATTATTAACTAATAATCCAGATAAAATAAAACAATTATCTAAGTATGGTATAGATATAGAAGAAAGTATAAATCTATATGGAGAAATTAATGAATATAATGAATTTTATTTGAAAACAAAAAAAATTAGATTTAATCATAATTTGAATGTTTAAGGAGGTTATTATGAATATATATGAAGGTAAATATAATGGATTAAATAAAAAAATAGCAATTATAATTTCAAGGTTTAATTCTACAATCACAGATAATTTATTAAAAGGTGCAAATGATTGTTTAATAAGACATGATGTCAAAGAAGAGGATATAGATGTTTATATTGTTCCTGGAGCTTTTGAAATTCCACATTTATGTAATAAAATTTTAGATTCAGAAAAATATAATGGAATAATAGCTTTAGCATGTATTATAAGAGGGGATACATATCATTTTGAAATTGTTTCAAATGAGGTTTCAAAAGGAATAGCTCATTTAACATTAAATTCTAAAATTCCTATAAGTTTTGGAGTTGTAACTTCAGATACATTAGAACAATCTTTTAATAGATCAGGATTAAAATCTGGAAATAAAGGATTCGATGCCGCTTTATCTTTGCTTGAAATGATTAATATAGATAATTTGATTTAATAAATTTAACATATATCACATGATTTGTAAATAAAAATATTGTAAAATATCAAAAAATAAAAGGAGGAAATAGTATGAAAATGCGATATCGCCGAAGATCATTTGAAATGAATAATTATTTTATCATACTATTGACTTCATGTTCATTATAATCATTTTTTGAACTAATTTTTGTATATCTAAATATATTTTTAATATAAAATTGGAAGTCTTAGTATGACTTCCATTTTATTATATATAAGGAGGTATACAAATGTTTAAAAAACGGAGTTTTCAATATAATGAAAAAGATTAAATTTATATTGAGAGGAGATTTTAATGAATTATTTAGAAACTTTGAGTTTTATTTTTATAGAAAATGAAAGATATTTATATATTTTAAAAGGTTTAGGTTTTTCACTTTCTGTTACATTTTTTTCGGCTTTAATTGGATTAGGATTGGGAATATTAATTGCTTTTTTGAGATTGTTTGAATTTCACCCTTTTAAAAAATGGGGAATATTTCTAAATCCTTTAGAAAAAATAGGAGAATTATATGTTAATCTAATAAGAGGTACACCAGCTGTTGTTCAATTAATGATATTTGCAAATTTAATATTTGTTGGATATCTTAAAAATACACCTATATTTATAATAGCTTCTATTTCTTTTGGTATAAATTCATCTGCTTATGTTTCTGAAATTATAAGATCTGGAATACAAGGAGTTGATAAAGGTCAAAAAGAAGCAGCATATTCATTAGGTCTCAGTTATTCTATGACTATGAAGAATATAATAGTACCTCAGTCCATTAAAATTATTTTACCAACATTGATAAGTGAATTTATAACTTTGCTTAAAGAAACTTCAATTGTAGGATTTATTGGCGGCATGGATTTATTAACCTCTTCTAAGATTATAACAAGTCAGACATATAGAGGTATTGAACCTTTAATATTAGTTGGAATAATTTATTTAATTTTAACTTTTATTTTTACAAAGATAATGAAAAAAATAGAAAAAGGAATGAAAGTAAATGATTAAAATAAAAAAATTAAATAAATATTTTTCTGATAAACATATCTTAAAAGATATAAATATTGAAGTTAGAAAAGGTCAAAAAGTTTCAATAATTGGTCCTTCTGGTTCTGGAAAATCAACTTTAATAAGATGCATAAATTTATTAGAAATTCCAGAAAGTGGTGAAATATATATTAATGGCACTAATATTTTAAATGAAAAAAATATTAGTAATATAAGAAAAAATATAGCAATGGTTTTTCAAAATTTTAATTTATTTAACAATAAAAATGTTTTAAATAATATAATTTTGGCTCCGATTTTATTAGGCCTAAAAACTCAAAAAGAAGCTGAAAAAAATGCATATGAATTACTTGATAAAGTTGGACTTTTAGATAAAATAAATTCATATCCATCTCAATTAAGTGGTGGGCAAAAACAAAGAGTAGCTATAGCGAGAGCTATGGCTATGAATCCTGAAATAATACTTTTTGATGAACCAACTTCTGCACTTGATCCAGAAATGGTTCAAGAAGTTTTGAATGTTATAAGAGATTTATCCAAGGATGATATAACTATGCTCATTGTGACACATGAAATGAATTTTGCAAAAAATATATCAGATGAAATTTGGTTCATGGATGAAGGAAAAATTATAGAAAAAGGATCACCAGATATATTATTTAATAATCCAAAAAATAAAAGAACTTTAGATTTCTTAAATAAAATTAATTTAAAATAGGGAGTTGTTGATATATGAAAAAATTTTTACTTAGTATTTTATTGACTATTATGGCTATTTTTTTAGTTTCATGTAATGAGAATAATATTATATATGTTGGAACAAATGCTGAATTTCCTCCTTTTGAATATTTTGATAAAGATAAAATAGTTGGTTTTGATATAGATTTAATAAATGAAGTTGGAAATATATTAAATAAAGAAATAAAGGTTATACATATGGACTTTGATGGTCTTTTACCAGCTTTACAGAGTAAAAAAGTTGATATGGTAATTGCAGGAATGACCGAAACTGAAGAAAGAAAAGAAAATGTCAATTTTAGTAATTCTTATTATGAAGCCAAACAAGTAATAATTATAAATGAAGATAATAATTATATAAAAAGTTTTGAAGATCTTGAAAATAAAAATGTTGGTGTTGTTTTAGGTTTTACTGGAGATGCTTTGATGACAGAAAAAGATAATTCAATATTAAAAAGATTTTCAAATGTTTATTCTGCTGTATTAGATTTAAAAAATGGAAAAATTGAAGCTATAGTATTAGATTCAGAACCAGCTAAGAATATTATAAAAAATAATGAAGGTATAAAAGTTGTAAATACTGATTCATTGAAAGAAAGTTATGCAATAGCCTTTAGAAAAGATGATGAAAATTTGATGTTAGAAATAAATAATGCTTTAAAAAAATTAGGAGAAAATGGAAAATATAAAGAATTAATAGATAAATATTTTAATTAAAAAAAGCAGTTCATTTTGAACTGCTTTTTTAATTATTTGGATTTTCCTTGATTTGCAACGGCATTCATTGCTGCTTTTATAGCTTCTTGATCTCCCAAATAATAATGTTTAATTGGTTTTAAATTTTCATCTAATTCATAAACAAGAGGTGTTCCTGTAGGAATATTTAAACTAACAATTTCTTCTTCTGATATATTATCTAAATATTTTACTAAAGCTCTTAATGAGTTACCATGAGCAGCAATTATAACTTTTTTTCCTTCTTTTATTGTAGGAGCTATTTCTTCATGCCATAAAGGTAAGAATCTTTCAACAGTATCTTTCAAACATTCTGTTAATGGTAATTCTTCTTTTGAAAGATTTGAATATCTTCTATCTTTTCCGGCATATCTTTCATCATCTTCTGTTAAGGCTGGAGGTTGTATATCATAACTTCTTCTCCAAATTTTCACTTGTTCATCTCCATGTTTTTCAGCTGTTTCTGCTTTATTTAAACCTTGTAATGCACCATAATGTCTTTCATTAAGTCTCCAATCTTTAATTACTGGTATCCAATCTTGATCCATTTCATCTAAAACAAAGTTTAAAGTTTTTATAGCTCTTTTCAAAACTGAAGTAAAAGCTATATCAAATTCAAAACCTTCTGATTTTAATAGTTTTCCACCATTTTTAGCTTCACTAACACCTTTTTCGGAAAGGTTAACATCTGTCCAACCTGTGAATTTGTTTTCTTTATTCCACTCACTTTCGCCGTGTCTTATTAATACTAATTTATACATATTATTCACCCCTTTAAATGATTGTGAAAAATTAGAACATACAATATATATTATATAAGAGATATTTTACAAATAAAATACTTTAAAGGAAAAATAATATTATATATGATAAAATATTTATAGAATAACTTTATGGGGGGATTTAAAATGAACATATTAGAATATATTAAAACTAAATTTAATTTAAAGAATACTGCTTTATTATGTGTTGATTGCCAAAACGGTTTTACTGAAAGATGCCCATCAGAACTTCCAGTTAAAGGAACTGATGAGTTTTGGATAAAAGATATTAATAATTTTGTAAAAGATATAAAAAAAGAAGGTATAAAGATTTTTTCAAGTAAAGATGATCATCCGAAAAATCATATTTCATTCAAAGAATGGCCAATTCATTGCGTTAAAAGCACATTTGGTAATCAGCTTTTCATAGAATACTATGATTTTTTATTTCAAAAGGGAACATCTGAAGAATTTGATAGTTATTCTGCATTTTATGATGATTATGAATTAAAAAAATCAAATGGTCTTGAAGAAAGGTTAAGATTAGAAGATATAGAAAATCTTATAATCTTAGGACTTGCAGGAGATGTATGTGTTAAAGAAACAATAAAAGATGCATTAGAAAAAGGTTTCAATGTAATAGTTTTAAAAAAATTTGTCAAATCTGTTAATAAAAAACAAATTTCAGAAAATTTAAGTAAAGATGTTTTAGATGAGATAGAAATTATTTAATTTAAATATTTAAAAGAAACAGAGATAATATAATGATAAAAATACCTATTATTTCTATTTTTTTCAATCTTTCTTTAAAAAATAGAAAACTTATTATATTTATTATTAAAATACTTCCTATTGAATAAATTGTGAAAGCTATAGAGGTTTTTATATAATTTAAAGATAATATTAAAAAATAAGATGAAAATAAGTTAGGAATTCCTACTGATATACCAGTAAGAATTTCTTTTTTTGTTAATTTTTTTAAATCTTTTTTTGAAAAAATTAAACTTATCAAAAATGCTGATATAAAAACAAAAAATAGAAATATACTTTTAATTTCTGTTTTGGCATATTTTTGGAATAATTTATTTGAAAATTCTGCCATTCCACCCGTTAATAATAATAAAATTAATAAATAATTAAAATTCTTTTTTTCATTTTTATTTGGAATATTTATTAGAAATATAGAAGTTAAAGATAAAATTATACCAAAAGATTGGATTTTAGTTGGATATTCTTTCCATAAAATTATTGATATTATCATTGGAACAAGAATTCCAATTTTTGAAAATGCACCAGATAATGAAGCTCCATTTTCTTTAATATTTATTTGATAAAGTAAAAAAGATAGAAAAAAGAATAATCCAGCAGGAACTCCTATAATTAAGCTCCATATGAAACTTGAACTATTACTTAAAATTAAGTTGGGGGTTTCTATTACATTTTTAAACTCATTAAAAAAATTTATGTTATTTTCAAAATTAAGTGGGATTCTTAAAGACATAATCCCACTTATTATTGAGGCAGTTGCATAATTAAATGTTGTAACATTTAATCTACTTTGAGAATTGAGTTCTGATACTTTAAATATTATTGCTATTGAAGAACTAAAAAATATTGCTATTATTAAATATATCAAAATAACACCTCAATTAATTTTTTAACATCAAATACAAAATACCAATATATTCATGTAATGCACTTGCTGTAGCTTTTAAAAATTCCATCTTTGGCAAAAAATCATACCAACTTAATTCTGTTCTTGAAAGTTGATAATCTGTAGGTATTGGTATTAAATTTTCTTCAAAATATTTTTCGAATATTTTCATAGACCTTGGTAAATGTACAGCTGAAGTAACTAAATATATTTTATCCTTATTCAAAGATTTAGCTATATCAGATGCAAATTTAGCATTTTCTTCTGTGTTTCTAGCATTTATTTCTATAAAAATATCTTCTGGTTCAACTCCCATTTTTATCAATGTATCTTTCATAACAAAAGCTTCCGGAAGATTTTTTGTCCCTTCAATTTTTCCTCCTGTTACTATTATGGGATATCTTAAATTTTTATACATTAAATATGATTGATATATTCTTTGCATAGATGAATCTGAAAGTTGATTTGTGTTTTCTGAAATATTAGATATTATTCCACCACCAAGTGTCAGTATTATACCATTATCATTTGAAAATTCTTTACCTTGAAGTTTAAATGGAGGATATTTATTTTCTAAAGGGTAGACAAGCATTCTTGAAAACCAACCAGTTGAAATTATATATATTATTATCAATATAGAAAGAAGAAATTTTCTAACACGTTTCTCTTTTTTTAAGTAGTATAAAAACATTATAAAACATATCAATATAAAAATTCCGGGAATTTCAAAAAGGGAACCAATAATTTTGTAAAGGATCATAAAACCACCTCATGAATAAATTTATTAATACTCCAAACATTATATAAAAACCAAAAGGTATTTTAGCCTGTTCTTTTTTAAAATTTAAAATAAGTATCAATATGATACTAAATATTATTATAAAAAAAATTTCATATCCAAAATATAAACTTAATACTGTTAAAAGTTTTACATCTCCAAATCCCATTTTTTTCTTTTTATAAAAATTTACAAGTAATAAAAAAATTATTATTGAAATTATTAAATTATAAATAGAAAAATTAAATAAAGATACAATTAAAATTATTATTACAGAAGTATCTGGAATTATGAATTTTTTATAGTCAATATATCCAGCAAATATTATAGAGTTTATAATAATTATATCAAAGAAATTTTCAAATAAAAAGAAATGAATTAAATTTATAGAAAAAATTAAAGTGCCCAATAGGCACTTTTTTTTAAAAGTCATATCAGTTCTAATTCCTTTAGTTCATCTTTATTTAAAACAGCATTGAACGAATCTTTTAAGCCATATATATACCATGAGTATTCATCTTTTAAGTTTTTAAAAATTTTTTTAGCTTTTTCTATTTCGCCAGATTTAAAATATGGTATAACTAATAAAAGTTTGAAATGTTCATTGTTTTCAGATCTTTCTATGAATTTTTCTATAAATTTTATGACTGTTTTATTTTTATTGTTTTCTATCATTAATTTAGTCCATATCTCTATATCACTCTCGTATTCCGGAATAGAATTTAAAATTTCGTTTAAAAGACCTTCAGCTTCTATATTTCTTGATAATTCTTTATATATATTTGAAAGTTGGAATTTTCCAAGTATACTTTTTGGAAATCTATTTAAAAATTTTTCTAAAATGTTTGCTGCTTTATCATACTTGTCTACTTCCATATAAGCATCAGTTATCATAAAATAAGTTACATAATTATTAGGGGCAAGTTCTATTTCTTTTTTCCAAATTTCAGCCGCTTTATCATATTCTTTTAAATTAAAATAAGCCTCTCCTAGTTCAGACAAAGCGGCAATATTCCAAGGGTCTATTTTTGCAGCTTTTTCGAGAGACTTTTTTCCATCTTCAAAATTTCCTTCTTCAATTAGAATAGATCCTAAAAGTTCATATGCAGGGGCAAAATTAGAATCAATATCTAATGTGAAGTATAATATTTTTTTTACTATATCAAAATCTTTTTTATCAGCTCTATCCAAAACTATATCTATCAAACCATTCAAAGAAACATGATTAAAATCATTTATTTTTATATTGAATTCTTCCATATAGGATAAAAAATCATTAAAAATAAAAGGACTTGTTATGAAGTTAGAATTTATACCTGGAATATTATCCATGAGAACTTTTAACGTTTTACATTCATTTATAAAGTCTTTTTTTTCTTTTAAATCTACCATCATAAGATCAAAATCGCCTTCATATAAATATTCAGAAAGTAATAATGGAAAGGGTGTTCTATCTGTTATAGTGTAAACCTCTCCATTTAAGTTCACGTTTACAATGTTCTCCATATAAATCTCCCCCTTTGAAGTATGTAAAAAAATCTTCATAATAATTTTACCATACTTAACAAAAATTAAAAAATTTGATTATATTTTAAAAATTAAAATATAGTGCTATAATTATATTTAAATTATAATAATTCAAGGAATTTATATATAGTTTTATAAATGATATTAAAATATAAAAGGAGTATATCATGAATAAGAAAAAAGCAATAGCTTTAAGATATAAAAAAGGTACTGATAAAGCACCTAAAATAGTTGCTAAAGGAATAAATGAAATAGCTGATAAAATAATAGAAAGAGCTGAAGAAGAAAGAATCCCTATTATTAAAGATGAAGTTGCTACAGAAAATTTTTATGGATTAGATTTAAATTTAGAAATTCCTCCTGAAATGTATAAAATAGCTGCTGAAATAATAGCTTATGTTTACACTATTGATAAAAAAGGGAGATAAAATCTCCCTTTAAAGTCCTAAATTCTCAGCGATTAAAATTATTTTAAATCTTCCAGGATGTCTTACTCCTGTTTCTAATATGGTTTTGTGAACACAAATTCTTTCTCTTGATTCACAATCTATACATTCGCCTAATCTCGTACAGGGCGTTTTAGTGTTTAATCTTTTTGCATTCATTGGAGCTATATAAGTAATTCTTGAATTTGCTTCTTCTAAATTGTTTACAACTTTATTCATTCCAGCAACTATTATTACATTTTTAGGTCCCCAAATCATAGGGGCTACTCTTGAACCATTACCATCCAATTGTACTATTTTACCATCATAAGTTATTGCATTTGCAGAACAAATAAAAAAATCACTCGTAAAAGATTCTAAAAATACTTTATTCATTTCATCTGAATTTTTAGCATTTTTTCTGCTGATATAATTTATATTACTGTTTTCTAAATAATCGATTATACCAGTTTGAGATAAAGTAATACTTCCACCCACAGTAACTTTTGAATTTTCTGGTATTAATTTTTTTATAATTTCTAAAGCTTCACTAGAAGATTCTACAAGATAAGCTTCATGTTTCTTCATTCTCAAATTTTCTATAATTTCATTTCCTATACTCATAAATTTCCATTTGTAAAGTTCATCTCTCATTTTATCCCCCCTATTGTTTATCTAAAAATATTTTAACATGATAAAATAAAAAAGAATAAATATTTAAGTGAAATAGAATAAAAATGAAGGTGATAAATTTGAAAAAAAATCCATTATATGAAGATATATCAATATTATTAGAATCAATGATAAATTCGAATGAATATAAGATTGGAGATAAAATTCCTGGCGATATTCAATTAATGAATAAATTTAAAGTTAGTCGTGAAACTATAAGAAGAGCAATAAATATTTTAGTTGAAGAAGGTTATGTTGTTAGAAGACCTGGTAAGGGTACTTTTATATCAAAAAAAGATGGAATAAATGATAGTATAGGCGAAAAAATTTCTTTTACAAAAGAGATAATAAAAATGGGATATGTTCCTAAGAATAAAATAATAAGTTTTAACAAAGTTAAAAATAATAAAAAACTTTTCCAAAACGAAGAATACTTATATAGAATAATAAAAATAAGATATGCTTCTGAAATACCTTTTGCTTATGAGGAATCATATCTTCCTTTTAGTAAAGTTGGAGATATAGATGAAGATATGATAAAAGACTCCATGCATTATTTTTTGTCTAAAAAGAAAAATTTTATTTATAAAAAGATGGAGCAAGAAATAAAACCAGTATTGATAGATTCACCCATATCAGAATACTTAAATACAAAAAGAATTCCCGGTATAAAATTATCGAGAAAAATATTTGATGAAAAAAATGATATTTTTTTATATTTAAAATTTATATTTAGAGGTGATATATATACATTTAAAAGTGTAGTTAAATTTTAAATAATTCAAAATTTAATGGAATTTAAAGCTTAATCTAAAATAAAAACTGATTTTCAAAGCTTAATAAAATTAATAACATTTAAACAAAAAATTAATATAGTATATAATTTAAATGTCCGGACAGTATGTACATTATTTAGGAGATGAGCAAATGAATATTCAAAAATTAAAAAATAAAATAAAAAAAGATATTTCTTATGATATTGATATATCAATTCAAAACAATGCCTTAAAGCTTGAAGGTGTGGTTGAAAATTGGGAACAAGTAATTAAAGCTGGAAAAATAGCTGCTATGTCAGATTTTGATGGAGTTATAAATAATTTGAAATTTATAAATCAAGAAAAAGAAAATTTTATAAATACAGATTTAAAAGATAACAAATTAAATAATAAAAAATATGATGTAATTATTATAGGTGCTGGAATAATAGGTTGTAGTATTGCAAGAGAACTCTCAAAATGGAATATAAAAATTTTAGTAATAGATAAAGAAAATGATATAGCAGTACATACTTCATCAAGAAATGATGGAATGATTCATCCAGGATTAAGTCCTAAACCTGGTACTAAAAAAGCTTATTATAATGTACTTGGCAATAAATTATATGAAAAAAAATCAAAAGAATTAAATTTTGAATTTAAAAGAACAGGATCTTTAATAGTTTTTGATAAATGGCATTTAAAATTCATATCGCCTTTTATTAAATTAAGAGCTAAAAAAAATGGTGTTTATTTAAAATATGTTGATAAAAAACAAATAAATATGATAGAACCAAATATAGATAAGAACTTAATAGGAGGATTTTTAATTCCTTCAACAGGAATTATATCACCATATAAAACAACAATAGCATATGCAGAAAATGCAGTTGAAAATGGAGTTGATATTAGTTTTGAAACATTCTTAAAAGATGTTTATAAAGAAAATAATGAAGTAGTTTATATAGAAACTAATAGAGGAAGAATATTCACAAAGTGTTTAATAAATTGTGCTGGAGTTCATTCTGATGAAGTAGCAGAAATTGTTGGAGATAGATTTTATACTATACATCCAAGAAAAGGCGAGATAATTATATTGGATAAAAAAACAGGAAATTTTATAAATTCAGTGGTTTCAAAAACTGATTTTAATTTAAAAAATAATAGTAAGGGTGGAGGAATAATAAAAACAGTAGAAGAGAATTTATTATTAGGGCCTAATGCTTATGAACAACCTTATAAAGAAGATTATAGTACAACTTCAAAAGGAATAAATGAAATAATGAATAAACATAGTTCTGTTTTAAAACAAATAAATAAAAAAGATATAATAACTTATTTTTCAGGGACAAGAGCTTCTACTTATAAAGAAGATTTTATAATAAAACAATCTTCAAAAATTTCAAATTTTATTCATGTATCTGGAATACAATCACCTGGAATAGCTTCTGCACCGTCTATATCAGAAGATGTTGAGAAAATAACTATAAATATTTTAAAAAGTAAAACAAATATAAATCAAAATATTAAATATAATCCAAATAGAAAAGGATATCCTATACTTTATTTATTAGAGGATAAAGAAAAAAATAGAATTATTAATAAAAATCCAGATTTTGGAAAAATAGTTTGTAGATGTGAAATGATAAGTTATGGAGAAATAAAATCAGTTATACATTCTAATATACCAGCTATTACTTTAGATGCGATAAAAAGAAGAACAAGAGTTGGAATGGGAAGATGTCAAGGTGGGTTTTGTACACCTTTATTATTAAAAATAATTCATGAAGAAACTGGAATAGAATATGAAAAAATTTTAAAAAAAGGTTTAGGTTCAAATTTAATATTTAAGGAAACAAAAAAATTTGGGGATGATTTTATTGAAAGAATATGAAGTTATTATCATAGGTGGAGGACCTGCTGGAATGGCAGCTGCTTTAAAAGTCAATAATGAAGGTTGTAAAGCTCTAATAATTGAAAGAGAAGAAAGATTAGGTGGAATCTTAAAACAATGCATACATGATGGGTTTGGAGTTTTAAAATTTAATGAAAGACTTACGGGACCTGAATATGCTTTAAAATATAAAAATATTATAAAAAATAAAGATATTGATATATTATTAAAAACTTTTGTTATTGAAATAAAAAAAGATAAAGATTTTCATATTAAAATAATAAATGAAAATGGAATACATATTTTAAAAACAAAAACTGTAATTTTTTCAACTGGTTGTAGAGAAAGAACATCAAAACAAATTTTTATACAAGGAGAGAGACCTGCTGGAATATATAATGCTGGAACTGCTCAATATATGACTAATATAATGGGATTTATGCCAGGAAAAAATTGTATTATTTTAGGAAGCGGTGATATAGGGCTAATAATGGCGAGAAGACTTACACTTGAAGGAGCTAAAGTATTGGGAGTTTATGAGATAAAAGATACACCATCAGGTCTTACAAGAAATATAAGACAGTGTTTATATGATTATGATATACCTTTATATTTGTCGCATTCAATAACAAAAATATTTGGAAAAGAAAGAATTGAAGCTGTTGAAATATCTAAAGTAAATAAAAACTATGAACTTATAGAAAATTCAAAGAAAATAATAAAGTGTGATACTTTAATATTATCAGTTGGATTAATACCCGAAAATGAACTTTTAGAAGATCTAGGAATAACTATAGATAAAAAAACAAATGGAGCATTTGTAGATAATGATTTTATGTCTGTTGAAATTCCAGGAATATTTATATGTGGTAATGCTCTCCATGTAAACGATCTAGTAGATTATGTTTCCGAGAGTGGTGAAATTGCTGGAAAAAAAGCATGCGAATATATTAAAAATAAAAAAACAAATAATAAGAATACTAAAGTAGATATAAATGAAAATTTTTTATACATTGTACCTCAATATATAAATGAAAATTCAAATGATGAGATAATTTTTTATTTTAGAAGTAAAAAGAGATTTGAAAATGCTAAATTAAAAATTTTTTTAGATGACAAAATTGTTGAAAAAAATTATAATAAATTAATTCCGGCAGAAATGGAAAAATTAACTATAAAAAATATTAAAAATAAAAAAATAAGTATGATATTGGAGTGATAATGGTGAAACTTACTTGTATAGTATGTCCAAACTCCTGTGAATTAAATATTGAAAAAGAAAAAAATGAATATATTATAACTGGTAATAAATGTAAAAGAGGATATTATTTTGCATTAAATGAATTAAAAGATCCAAGAAGAACAATATGTACTACAATAAAAACGATTTTTAAAGATAAGCCAAGATTATCTGTTAAAACAAATTCAGAAGTTCCCAAGAATAAAATATTTGAAATAATGCAAAATATAAATAAATTCATACTTAAAGAAAAAATAGAACCTGGAAGTATTGTTTTAAAAAATGTTTGTAATACAGGGGTGGATATAATAACTACGGATGAAATAGAATAAAATGGGTTGGGGTGAAATAAATGCAGGGGGATGAAAGAATTTTATCAATTGATTGTGGAACCCAGAGTTTGAGAGGAATTATTTTTGATAAATTTGGATATATTAAAGGGTATAAAAAAATAGATTTTAATCCTTATTTTTCTATTAAACCTGGTTGGGCAGAACAAAAAGCTGAAATATATTGGAAAAGTTTATGTGAAGCAACAAATTATTTGAAATTAGAAAATTTTTCAGAATTTAAAAAAATAGATGCTGTTGTCATAACTACTTTGAGAGATACAATGATAAATTTAGATAAAAATGGAAAAGTATTGAGAAATACTATAACTTGGCTTGATCAAAGAATGGTTAAATATCCAGGAAAACTTTATAAACATGAAAAATTAATATTTGATTTGGTTGGTATGAAAAAAACTATAGAAATTATATCAAGAGAATCAAAAGCTAATTGGATAAAAGAAAATGAAAATGAAGTATGGAATAAAACTTATAAATATATTCAATTATCAGCATATTTGAATTTTAAATTAACAGGCGAAATAAAAGATTCTATTGCAAATCAAGTAGGCCATATTCCTTTTAATTATAAAAAAAGAAAATGGGAAGAAAATTTGAGTAGTTGGAAATGGCGAATTTTTGGTATTGAAAAAGATAAACTTTCAGAACTTGTTGAACCTGGAACCTTGATAGGAAATATAAACAAAAATGCTGAATATGAAACTGGATTAAAAAATGGAATTCCAGTTTATGCTGGTGCTTCAGATAAAGGGTGTGAAACTCTTGCAAATGGATGTATTGATGAAAGATGTGCGAGTATAAGTTTTGGAACTACAGCAACTATTCAAATAACATCTAATAAGTATATAGAACCAATAAAATTTATGCCTGCATATCCTGGTATTATAAAAAACTCATATAATCCCGAAGTAGAAATATTTAGAGGCTATTGGATGATAAGTTGGTTTAAAAAAGAATTTGCACAAAAAGAAATGGAAGAAGCAAAAAAATTAAATATAAATCCTGAAATTCTTTTAAATCAAAGATTAAATAGTATACCAGCTGGTTCAGACGGTTTAATATTACAACCATATTGGGGACCACATATAAAAACCCCTTTTGCAAAAGGATCAATAATAGGTTTTGGAGATGTTCATACGAGAATACATATATATAGAGCAATTATAGAAGGTATAAATTATGGTTTAATGGATGGTATAGAAATGATTGAATCTAAAACTAATAAACATATTGAAGAAATAAAGGTTTCAGGAGGTGGAAGTAAATCAGAAACTATATGTCAAATAACTTCTGATATGTTCAATAGAAAAGTACTTAGAATACATACTAATGAAGCTAGTGGATTAGGAGCAGCTATGATAGGTTTTGTTTCATTGGGAATATATAAAAATTATCAAGAAGCAATAAAAAATATGATTCATTATAAAGATGAGTTTATTCCAGATAAAAAAAATTCTGAAATATATAAAGATTTATTTCATAAAGTATATAAAAGAATATATCCAAGATTAAAAAATTTATATATTCAAATTAAGGATATAGCTAATTATCCAAATGAATAAGGGGTGGGATTTATGGGTCATAAATATAAAGGATTCGAACCAAATTGGTATATAAATAAACCGCCAGAAAATTCTTATAGAAGCATATTTAAGTGGGGGGAATGGAATGAATTTAAACATCCAAATGAAAAATTATATGAATTAATGAAAAAAACGTTTAATATGACAGATAATGATTTTATAGAACCTAAAAATCTTGGGCTTGATGATGTGAAATATGATGGAGAAATTAAACTTACTAAAGAAAATATAAATAAATTTAAAACTATTGTTGGTGAAGACAATGTAAATGAGGATGTTTATACGAGACTTTCAGTTTCTTATGGTAAAACTATGATTGATTCAATAAGAATGAGGCACAAAAAAGTAGAAAATATTCCAGATATAGTAATTTATCCAAGAGATAAAAAAGATATAATTAATATAGTTAGATATTGTAATGATGAAAAAATACCTATATATGTATTTGGTGGTGGATCAACTGTAACAAGAGGTATGGAAGCTGTAAAACAAGGAATAACCTTAGATATGAGAAAACATCTGAATAAGGTAATAAGATTTAATGAAATAAATCAAACTATAACTGTTCAAGCTGGAATGCAAGGTCCGGATCTTGAAGAGTATTTAAATAAAGCCCCAGAAAAATTTAATGCAAAAAGAAGATATACTTGTGGACATTTTCCACAATCATTTGAATATTCTTCAGTAGGAGGTTGGATAGTAACAAGAGGAGCAGGACAAAATTCGACATATTTCGGAAAAATTGAAGATATAGTTATATGCCAAGAATATATTACTCCAATAGGAGAAATAAAAACTAATGAATTTCCTGCTCAAGCTACTGGTCCAGATATAGATGAAATAATGATGGGAAGTGAAGGAGCATTTGGTATTCTCATTAGTGCCACTTTAAAAATTTTTAAGTATTTACCAGAAAACCATCAAAAATTTTCATTCATATTTAAAAATTGGGAAGATGCAAAAGAAGCTGCAAGAGAAATAATGCAAGGTCAGTTTGGTTATCCATCAGTTTTTAGACTATCTGATCCTGAAGAGACAGATGTTGCTATGAAATTATACGGTGTAGAAGATACTATAATAGATAAAATTCTTAAATTTAGAGGATTCAATCCTATGGAAAGATGTTTAATGCTCGGATTTACAGAAGGAGAAAAAAATTTTTCTAAATTGGTGAAAAAAAATATAAAAAAAATTTGTAAAAAATATAATGCTATGTATACAACAGGATATATCACCTCTTCATGGGAAAAAGGTAGATTTAGAGATCCTTATTTAAGAGAAGATCTTGGAGACTTTGGAATTATGATAGATACATTGGAATGCTCTGTAAATTGGGAAAATATGGAAAAAGTTCATACAGGAGTAAGAAAATTTTGTCATAGCAGACCAAATACAATATGTATGACTCATATATCACATTTTTATCCTCAGGGAGCAAATTTATATTTTATTTTTATTGCAAAAATGGAAGAGGAAGAAGAATATCTCGAATATCAATATGGAATATTAGACAATATTCAAAAATATGGTGCGAGCATGTCACATCATCATGGAATAGGGAAAATGACTGCTCCTTGGTTAGAAAGCTATATAGGTGAAAATCAAATGGATTTATTTAAGAATTTAAAAAATTATTTTGATCCTAATAATATAATGAATCCAGGTGGAACATTAGGTTTAGATTTGGAAAAAAATTTAATAAGAAATAATAAAAAATAACATACCTATTATGGTATGTTATTTTGTTTTTTATAGATACAATAAAAATATATTTATTTAATAATTAGTTAATATTTCGGTTTTATAATGTGTTATGATTACTGTATAAATAATAAAATGTTAATTTATCAAATGAAATTTAATTTATGTTTTTTATAAATAAAAATATTATTTTATTTTAAGAAAAAATTTAATGATGTAATTATATAGCTTATTATTAAAAATTAAGGGGGTATTACAATGAATACTATAAGTAAAAAAATAATTATTTTTATTTCTTCAATTTCAGTAATACTATTTGCAATTCAAATTTATATTAATGTAAGTTCTTTAAAAACAAATATACAAAGTATGGCTGATAATTATTTATCTGCAAAGAGTGAAGGGATTTCAGATAATTTAAATATTTCTTTCGAAAAGATAAAAGAGAGTTCTGAAAATCTTTCAAATTTAGTTTCATCTTTTAAAACTTATGATGAAGAGTCAACAGATATTATAATAAATTTTTTGAATGAAATAATAAAAAATAATCCTTTAATAGTTGGAGGAGGTTTTTGGATGGAACCATATGAATATGATAAAAATGAAATATATTTTGGACCATATTCATATAAAGAAAATTCAAACATAAAATTAACTTGGGATTATTCAAATGAAAAATCAAATTATTTTAAAGAAGATTGGTATAAATCGGGAATAAAATCTAAAAATTCTGTTTGGAGTCGACCTTATGCTGACTCTGTCACCAATGTGACTATGATCACAATAACCTCTCCAATAATAAAAGATAACAAAAATATAGGTGTTACTACAATAGATATTGGATTGGATGTTTTAACTGATAAAGTTTTGAATATTGATATTGGAGAAACTGGATCAGCTTTTGCAGTATATAAAGATGGTACTTATGTTGTTTCAAATAATAAAGAAGAAAATTTAAAGATTAATATAAAAAATAAATTAGAGAAAGATATTACAGATTATATTTTATCTGAAAGGACTGAAGTAAAAGAATTTGACTATAATTCCAAAAATACATATTTTTCAAAATCAATAATAGGAGATACAGGAATATTCATAATTATAAACCTTTTAGAAGAAGAATTAGGAATAAGAAATGCTATAACTCAATCAATAATAATTTCTATAATATTTATAGCTATATTTATTTTAATTCTATTTCTTTTAATAAATAAAATAATTATAAATCCTTTAAAATATATAAAAAATAAAATTGAAAAATTTGGAAAAGGAGATCTTACAGTAGATTTTAAACTGAATAGAAGAGATGAAATAGGTGATATTTCAAATGCATTAGAAGATATGAGAAAAAATTTAAATGATGCTTTAAAACAAGTTGAATTTAGTTCTAATTCAAATTTAGAGTATTCAAAAAAATTGAACAATACAGCTGAAGAATTGATAAATTTTGGAATTAAGTTACAAGAAAAAATAACTACTGTAAAAGATAATTCTGAGAATGTTAGCAATAATGTTGAAAATTTAAATAATGGTATATTTGAAGTAGCTCAAGGTTCTACTACTATTTCTAATTCGGCACAAGAACTCAGTATTTTTTCTGGTGAATCATTAAGTTCAGCTGAAGATGGATCTGAAAAAATAAAAGATATAAAATCTACTATAGATAATGCAAAAAATAGATCTAAATTAACAGAAGAAGAAGTTGAAAAACTTTTAAATAATACAAAAAATGTTCAAAGTATAATTGAAAGTATTAGAAGTATAACAGAACAAACTAATTTATTAGCATTGAATGCTGCTATTGAAGCAGCTCGTGCGGGAGAAGCTGGAAAAGGATTTGCTGTAGTTGCAGATGAAATAAGAAAACTTGCAGATGATAGTTCTAAAGCAACACAAGAAATTGAAGAAATATTAAAAGATATAAATGCTGGAACCATCAGTGTTAACAAATCAACATCTAAAATAGTTGAAATAATTGAAGGAATAGATTTAAGTACAGATGAATTAATAAAAAAATTTGAAGATATAAAACAAAAAGTGTATTCGATTAATAGTGAAATAAACAATCTTTCAGCATCGAGTCAAGAACAAAGTGCTTCATCTGAAGAAATGAATTCTTCAATGGAGGCGGCAGATAATTTAGTAAAGGAAATATTTTATCAAATAAAAGATATTAAAGAAATGATAGAAACTAACACAAAAAAATCTCATGAAATTGAACAACTTTCTGATTCATTAAAAGAAATATCAACAAATTTAAATGAAAAAATAAACATATTCAAATTCGAATGATATCTGATTATTCAGATATCATTTTTTTTAAAATTTAAATATACTTTATGAAAAAATAAACTCATTTTGTTATAATTGTTATAAATAATATAAGGGGGTAATAATATGAATAAAGTTTTAGAAAATTTAGAACCCAAAGAAGTTTTTAAATGGTTTGAAGAAATAAATCAAATTCCACGTTGTTCAAAGTGTGAAAAAAAAATAAGTGATTGGCTTTTTAATTTTGCTAAAGAAAGAAATCTTGAAGTAATACAAGACAAAGCTTTAAATATAATAATTAGAAAAAATGGTACAAATGGTAAAGAAAATAATCCCATAATTACACTTCAAGGTCATATGGATATGGTCTGTGAAAAAGAAAGTTCTGTAAAACATGATTTTTCTAAAGATCCTATAAAAATGAAAATTAATGGAGACTTTATTGAAACAGAGGGCACAACATTAGGTGGAGATGATGGTATAGCTGTAGCTTTTGCATTAGCTTTATTAGATTCTAAAGATATAGCCCATCCACCAATAGAAGTTTTAATAACAACCGATGAAGAAACTGGAATGACAGGTGCTCATAATTTAAATCCAGAAAATATTAAAGGTAAAACTTTAATAAATATAGATTCAGAAGAAGAAGGAATATTTTTAGTTAGTTGTGCTGGTGGAATGAGGGAAAATATATCCCTTGATTTAGAATATAAAGAATCTAAAAAAGATTATAGATTCTTTGAAATATATATAACAGGATTAAATGGTGGTCATTCAGGTTCTGAAATAATAAAACAAAAAGCTAATGCTAATAAATTAATGGGAAGAGTTTTATATGAAATATCTAAAAATACTAAAATAAGACTTGTTGATTTAATTGGAGGCGCGAAAGATAATGCAATACCAAGAGAATCAAAGGCAATAATAGCATTTGATGAAAAATATTTTACTACAATAAAAAATGATTTTGACGAAATTGTTGATATAATAAAAAAAGAATATTATAAAGTTGATAAAAATATTAGAATTGATTTTAAAGAATCAAAAGAAAAATTTAAAAAAGTTATAAAAAATAGTATTACTAAAAAAATAATAAATATAATAAATTTAATACCTGATGGTGTGATAAGAATGTCAGACGAAATTGAAGATTTAGTTGAAACATCTAATAATTTGGGTATTATTGAAATAAAAGATAAAAAAATATATTTTAAATCTGCTTCAAGAAGTTCTATAGAAAGTAAAAAAGATTATATGCATATGATTTTTGATAATATTGCTTTTTTAACAAATTCAACAGTTCAAAGAACTGCTGAATATCCAGCATGGCAATTCAAAGAAAATTCAAAAATAAGAAATGTTTTTATAGATGTTTATAAAAAAATGTATAACAAAGATCCAGAAATTTCAGCAATACATGCTGGTTTAGAATGTGGACTTTTTAAAGAAAAACTTGGAGATATAGATATGATATCATTTGGTCCTAATTTATATGATGTTCATACTCCAAAAGAAAAAATGAGTATTTCATCCGTTGAAAGAAGTTGGAATTTTCTAAAAAATATACTCAAAGAATTATAAAATATAAAAATATGGAGATATTATTGTGTCTCCATATTTTCTTATAAAATCATCAAACACGTTAAGAGGTGGAAATATGTAAGGAAAGGGGGGAATAAATGTAACAAAAAAGAAATTGACAGGAGATAGAGAAATGTGATAGTATATACTTCGGCTGGCTGAGAAGCCAGAGGAAGAAATGCTGTTTGAAAAGTGGATAGAAGAAAGCCAATAAGGTAAGGAATAAAAGACGTCAGAGAAAGAACTGAAGAAGGACAAACCATAAGGATGAAGGGTTTGATCCTGGCTCAGGGTGAACGCTGGCGGCGCGCCTAACACA